>NZ_CAWVCU010000079.1:0-39928 GCF_963927765.1 uncultured Agathobaculum sp.
AAAGTGCTGTGTTATAATACAGATAACGGAACTGGAATTTGAATGTAGGAGGGATATGTCTTGAATCGAAAACTGAAAGATGAAGATATGGACATCTTGTTTCGAGGAATCCTGAAGCTCAAGACGGTGGAAGACTGCTATGACTTCTTTGAGGATTTGTGTACGATCGCGGAACTGCGTGCCATGGTGCAACGCTTTCAGGTGGCCCGTATGTTGGACGAAGGCCGGATTTACAGCGATATCGTGCAGGAAACCGGCGCATCGACCGCGACGATCAGTCGGGTCAATAAGTGCCTGGTGTATGGGTCAGACGGATATCGCAAAATGTTGGACCGCTTGAAGGAAGACGATGAATAGTTATCAGACACTGTCGGCATACTATGACCGCTTTACGGATGATGTGGGCTATGAGCAGTGGGCAGAGTTTTTCGTTGCACTGTTTGCACGCGAGGAGATAGAGCCGAAGCTCGTGCTCGATCTGGCTTGTGGGACGGGGAGCTTGACCCGGCTGCTAGCACAGCGAGGATACGATATGATCGGTGTAGATGCATCGCCGGAGATGCTGATGCAGGCGATGCAGAACACGTTTGACTGTGATCCGCGCCCCTTGTTCCTCAACCAGCGCATGGAGCAGCTTGATCTGTATGGCACGGTGGATGTGTGCCTGTGCTGTCTGGACAGCATAAATTATGTGACGGAGCCATCCGTGCTGCAACAGGCATTTGAGCGCGTACATCTGTTCCTTGAGCCCAAAACTGGCTTATTCGTGTTTGATATTAACACGCCGAAAAAGTTTGCGCGTATCGATGGCAACAGTTATGTGCGCGAAGACGAGGACGTATTCTGTGTTTGGCAGGCCGCAGTCGAGGATGGCTTGTGCGCCTATCAGTTCGACATCTTCGAACGAGATGGCGATGCATGGACACGCGCGCAGGAGACGCACGAGGAACGCGTGTATACGATTGAGGAATTGAGCGCCATGCTGGAAAAGGCCGGATTTTCTGAAATCAAAACCTATGGAGACCAGAACTTTTCGCCGGTACAGGGCGGGGAGGATCGGGTTTATATTACCGCACGAAAGAGAGATTAAACAAATATGAGCGATATGTTACTTCGCGCAATCGCCCGCGATGCGGGCATTCAGATTTCCGCTGCTGTGACGACCGGATTGGTGGAACGCGCGCGGGAGATTCACGATACTACACCTGTGGCGACTGCAGCACTCGGGCGCACCCTGACCGCTACGGCAATCATGGGCAGTCAGCTCAAAACCGATGACGGCTCGGTTACGGTGCAGGTCAAAGGTAACGGCCCGCTGGGGACGATTGTATGTGTGGGCGATTCTGATGGCTGGGTGCGCGGCTATCTGCAAAATCCCGGCTGCGAGTTGCCGTTGCGTGCAGATGGTAAGCTGAATGTGGGCGGCGGTGTAGGCCGCGGTTATTTGATGGTGATTAAGGATATTGGGCTGAAAGATCCGATTACAGGTACAGTCGCATTGGTCAACGGCGAGATTGCCGAGGATTTGACGCGCTATTTTGCAGAGAGTGAACAGATTCCGTCTGCGTGTGCGCTGGGTGTACTGGTGGATACCGACCGGTCTGTTAAATGTGCCGGGGGGTGGCTGGTGCAGCTCATGCCGGGCGTTAAGGACGCAGACATTGACCGTCTGGAAGCCAATCTTGCGAAAATTGAACCGATGACCACCATGCTGGATAAGGGCATGACGCTCGAGCAAATTGTGCAGACCGTGCTGGACGGTTTCGCAGTGGACTTTTTGCAGACTGACACCATCGGCTATCGCTGCGCGTGTAGCCGGGAGAAGGTGGAGCGCGCGTTGATCAGCATGGGAAAAGAGGAATTATCCAAAATGGCGGCAGAACAGGAAAAAAGTGAGGTAACCTGCCAGTTTTGTGATAAAGTCTACATTTTTTCACGGGAAGAGTTGCAGCAGATTTTAGCGCATGCAGAAAAATAAAAAAATCCTGAAAAAAGTGTTGACATTTGGCTAATGTTTCGATATAATAAATCTCGCCGCTGATGATTACGGCGGCGGCGATTCGGCCCGGTAGCTCAGTTGGTTAGAGCGCCAGCCTGTCACGCTGGAGGCCGTGGGTTCAAGTCCCATCCGGGTCGCCATTTCTTCAATCTGAATCGGTTGAAGAAAACTTGCCTCTGTAGCTCAGTCGGTAGAGCAGGGGACTGAAAATCCCCGTGTCGGTGGTTCGATTCCGCCCGGAGGCACCATAAATATGCGGCTGTAGCTCATCTGGTAGAGCGCCACCTTGCCAAGGTGGAGGTAGCGAGTTCGAGCCTCGTCAGCCGCTCCACATCTGGTACCATAGCCAAGCGGTAAGGCGTGGGACTGCAACTCCCTGATCCCCAGTTCGATTCTGGGTGGTACCTCCAAGAAAACAAAAAGAGACGCCTGATGGCGTCTCTTTTTGTTTTTTTCTGCCAATGCGAATAATAAAGAAAATCTTAATAATTTCATGAGGAAAATCAACAGAAAGCTTTGTTATCATAGAACCATAAAGGAGGGGGACACCATGGACAAACTGACCGTGTTAGTGGTGGACGATGATAAGGAGATCGTGGACAGCATTGCAATTTTTTTGCAGGCAGACGGCTATATGGTAGAGAAAGCCTATAATGGTCTGGAAGCGCTTGACGTGGTCATGACGCGGCCGGTGCATTTGTTGCTGCTGGATATTATGATGCCAGAGATGGATGGCATCAAGACACTGCTCAAGGTGCGCGAGAGCAAGAATATCCCGATCATTTTGCTTTCGGCAAAAAGCGAAGATGCGGACAAGATTCTCGGCCTGACGGCGGGCGCGGATGATTACATTACCAAGCCATTTAACCCGTCTGAGTTGATTGCACGCGTCAAAAGCCAGCTGCGGCGCTATACGCAGCTGGGGGCAATGCAGGTGACGGAAAAGCAGATCGCAATCCGAGGGCTGGTGCTGGACACCGAGAGCAAGACCGTGACGGTAGACGGCGAAGCCGTGCGTTTGACGCCGCTCGAGTACAAAATTCTTGAGCTGCTGTGCCGTCACCCGGGCAAGGTGTTCTCGACCGAGGAAATTTACCGTCAGGTATGGAACGAGGAGGCGGTGTCCGATAACGCGATTGCGGTACATGTGCGGCATATCCGCGAGAAGATCGAAATCAACCCCAAGGAGCCGCGTTACCTCAAGGTTGTGTGGGGCGTGGGCTATAAGATAGAGAGGAGTGAGGGAACATGAAAAAGGTGATGAGGTCGCCTATTCTGAAGGGCATTGCGTTTGTGGTCTGCTTGGTCTGCGTGGCAGTGGCTGGGCTGACGCTTGGCAACGCAACACAGTGGTTTTATGAGAAGAGTCTGGAAGGTGGTGGCTTCCCATATGAGATGGATGCCAGCTTTGACGAATCCGATATCCTCAATCGTCAATTCAGCAGTGCATTAAGTATTTTGGATGATGCGCTGCATTCGACCGATTTGCAGCAATATGTGGATCAGCAGATGGAAGCAAGTTTCGCCGGTGACTATTATGCCAAGCTGGGGGATGTGGTTCTGAAGAACACGGATTTAACGCGTGAGGAAGCAGAGAAATCGCCCTATTATGTCGTCATGGAGCCGGGAAGCCACTATAATAATTTGCAAAACTTCGTTTCTTACCAGTATGAGACATGGGATCAGGCAACGTATAATTACTATATCAACGGTGCGGCTATGAGTTCGGAGCAGACGTATCAGCAGGGGGACTGCATCCTGCTGCGCCTTACTGAGGAGCAGGCGGCGGTACTGCGTGCCGAGTGGGAAGAGGGACGCGATATTTTTAACGGGGCACTGACTAAGAGTATCGCTGTGTTTTTTATCGCACTCATTGCATTCATCTATCTGCTGTTTGTCACCGGGCGTAGGCCAGAGGACGAAGAAGTACATCTTGTGTTGATTGACCGGATGTTTGTTGAGTTGAATCTGTGCATCATCGGTGGTACCGTGATCGGCACAGCAGCATTGGTGTTAATTGGATTGGAAGCGGTTTTCTTCTCAAATAACCAGATCATTGTAGTGATGACCAAGCTGCTGACCGCGCTGCTGGTCTGTGCGTTCGCGCTGGTAATGGAACTGCTACTTTCTCTTGTGCGCAACCTGAAAAACCGCACGTTTGTCGAGCGGTCATTTATTCTGCGCGCTGTCCGCTGGTGCTGGCGCACAGTAAGGCATATCTGTCGCTGGTTTATGAACCTGTGCAAAGGCATATGGCATGGTGTAGGCCGTGGTAAGGACGGCTTATGGCATAAGGCATTTCAGAATTATAAGACGCGCAAGGTGCTGATTGTGTTTGGCGTTTATTCGGCTGTACTGGCGTTTTGCGGGGTAATGCTCGGTGTGATGATTGATTTCGGCTGGGGGACGCCGTTTATGCTGGGCATCGGATGGTTTGCCGCAGCGGCATGGCTTCTGATACGCCGTATCGACGGCTTTGATTGCGTGGTGGACGCGCTGCGGCGGTTGCGTGGCGGCGACCTGACTTATAAGCTGACCGATATGCCTGAGGGTGTTTTCGCCTCGATGGCGGACGATATCAACTCGCTGGGTGATGGCATGCAGATTGCCTTGCAAAACGAGGTGCGTGCCGAACGCATGAAATCTGAGTTAATCACCAATGTAAGCCACGATTTGAAAACCCCGCTCACTTCCATTCTGAATTACTCCGACTTGCTTTGTCAGGAGCATTTGACGCCGGAGGAGGCAAATGACTACGCTAAGATCATTCACCAAAAGGGGATGCGGCTCAAGAACCTGACCAGTGATCTGTTTGACATTTCCAAGGTGCAATCGGGTGCGGAGCGGATCTTTTGCGAGCGGCTGGATGCCTGCACGCTGGTGCGGCAAGCGCTGGGCGAACAGGATCAGTCGATCGGAGACGGTAAACTGACGCTGAAAGTGGACTTGCCGGAGCATGAGGTGCCGATTTGGGCAGATGGCAAGAAAATGTCGCGCGTAATGGAAAACCTGATTGGCAACTGCATTAAATATGCCATGCCGGGCACACGCGTGTTTGTTTCGGTCATGGAGCAGGAAGGGAACGCGGTCATCGAACTGAAAAATATCGCCAACTACGCGATGGACTTTGACGCGAGCGAGATCACAGAGCGGTTTGTCCGTGGGGACGCGGCGCGATCGACGGAGGGCAGCGGCCTCGGCCTTGCGATCGCTAAAAGCTACGTCGAAGCCTGCGGCGGTGCGTTTGCAGTTTCGGTAGACGGAGATTTGTTTAAGGTGCAAATCACCTTTGCTATTCAGCCGTAAGAGGGCGAAAAATAGAACATGTGGGACAAAGCCGACCCGGTGCAATACCGGGCCGGCTTTTTGCATGCTCAAAAAAATATGCATTAGGGATTGACATAATGTAAATATTGTATATAATGAGTATATATGATATGGAAGGGGAGGATGCAATGGACATCATCCTGTCGAACGTAGACGGTACACCGATTTATGAGCAGATCGCGCGCCAGATCAAGGCTAAGATTGTCGGCGGCGAATTGCAGCCGGGCGAGGCGCTGCCGTCCATGCGATTGTTGGCCAAGGATTTACGGATCAGCGTGATCACGACGAAGCGTGCCTATGAAGAGCTGGAGCGCGAGGGATTTATCATCAGCCAGACCGGCCGTGGCAGTTTTGTGGCTCCGGTTGGCGTGGAACTGCTGCGTGAGGAGCAGCTGCGTAGGGTAGAGGCGTATTTGGAGGAAGCAGCAAAAGCGGCGCATTTGGGCAATCTGGAAAAGGACGAATTTCTTGAGATTGCCGCGGCGGTATTTGAGGAGGGGATCTAATGGAAAACGCATTGGAAATTTCGGGCCTGTGCAAGCAATATAAAGGGTTTGTGCTCAAAAATGTATCGTTTACATTGCCAAGTGGCTGTGTGATGGGGCTCGTTGGAGAAAATGGAGCAGGCAAGACCACAACGCTCAAGGCAGTTTTAAATCTGATTCATCGTGACGCAGGTACAATTCATGTGCTGGGGCAGGATAATATCCGAGAGGAACGCGCGGTCAAGGAGCGTATCGGTGTTGTGCTGGAGGACGGATGTTTCCTCAATACGATGAACGCGCGTCAAGTGGATGTGTTGATGGGGAAAGCCTATCAGAACTGGCATTCCGAACAGTTCTTTGGTTTTTTGAAGCGGTTTGGCATTGATACGGGCAAAAAGATCAAGGATTACTCCAAGGGGATGCGGATGAAAGTCAATATTGCCGCAGCGATGTCGCATGACGCAGAATTGCTGATTATGGATGAGCCGACAAGCGGACTTGACCCAGTGGTGCGCGATGAGGTACTTGACCTGTTTTATGATTTCATGCAGGATGAGGGACATTCAATCTTGCTATCCAGCCATATTACCAGTGATTTGGATAAGATTGCAGATTATATCACCTTCATCCACGGTGGAAACGTGGTGCTGTCAGAGCCGCGTGATGCACTGCTGGACACCTATGGTGTGCTGCGTTGTACGGCAGAACAATTGACTGCACTCGATTCTGCGGCAGTGCGGGGTAAGCGCGTCGGTGCGTTTGGCTGCGAAGCACTGGTGCGGCGGGACGGTGTCCCACAAGGCTGGCCGGTGGAACCGGTCAATATTGAGCAGGTGATGCTGTTTTTGACAAGAGGGGAGGATGCGAAATGAAAGCGATGCTCTATGCTGATTGGCTAAATTTTCGTCAGTCGATTCGGTCAATGATGTTTATTCTGGTGGTATTTGCGTTCGCCGCTTTTGCGTGGAGCGGTCCTATGTTTTTCATCATGATCGTCGACATGCTTAGCATTATGCTGCCCGCGACGCTGTGCGGATCCGATCAGGCCTACGGTTGGGATAAGCTCAGTCTGTCGCTGCCGATTTTACGGCACGAAGTGGTTCGAAGCAAGTATCTGATGGGGCTATTGATCAATCTGACGCTATTTGCGCTGGCCGTGGCCATGACAATGGTCTATTCGTTGGTTGATCCATCGACATCGATGATAGAAAATATACTCAGCTTGTTTGGCGGCGAGCTGATCTCGCTGCTGCTGATGGGGCTAATGTTTGCAGTGACGTTCAAATTTGGCGTGGAAAAGTCGCGGTATATCCTGATAGCGGTGGTGTGGATTCCGATTCTGGCAATGGCGGGAATTGTAAAGTTCGACATTATCCCCGGTATAGTGGACATGTTTGAGCAGGGGTTCAGTCGGCTGGAAACTGCGCCGATTGGCTTGCCGATGGCGGCTGCGCTGGTTGTCTGTCTGGCGGTTTACGCGGCCTGTTATCGCATCAGCGTTCGTACCTATCAGAAAAAGGAGCTGTGACTATGAAATTCTGTGAATACTGCGGCAAGGCATTTGACGATGACTGCACGGTTTGCCCGAACTGCGGTGCGCAGCTGCGACCCTTGCAGGACGGGGAAACCGAGGAAAATGCATTGACCGTGGAGGAAATGCTGCTGCTCGGTTTGCTGTAATGCAATTTGACGCATAAAAAGATATGCCGTACCATATCCTGACCGTAAAGGGAGGGAGATAAGTGCTGTGGGTTTGGATCATAGGGCTTGCGTTGCCGCTGGCGGTCGGCGGTTTGGCGGGTTGGTTGACGATGGGGAGCATGTCTACGTATGGTGCATTGGTGCAGCCGCCGCTTGCACCGCCGCCGTGGGTGTTCCCGGTGGTATGGACGGTGCTATATCTGATGATGGGGGTCGCCAGCGTACTGGTTTGGAAAGCGGATGCACCACAAGCCGAGAAAAAGCAAGCGCTGACGTGGTACGTCGCGCAGCTCGCCGTCAATTTTGTTTGGCCGCTGCTGTTTTTCAATGCGGGTTTGTACGGTATTGCTCTCGCGTGGTTGATACTGCTGCTGGTGTTGGTGGTGGAAACCATCATCAGATTTCGGGCAATCAGTCCTATCGCGGCTGGGTTGATGGTGCCATATCTGCTTTGGCTGCTGTTTGCGGCCTATCTGAATGCAGCAATTTGGCTGCTGAATCGTTAAAAAAGTTAAAGCGCATAGAGAGTTGGGAAAAGGAGCGGACAGTTGGCCGCTCCTTTCTCAACGCTTGTGTTAACAATGACCGCAAAGCCAGAAAAACAGCGGCAAATGGTTGGCTCCTTTCACATCTTCGCAGATGGGCGGTACCATGCGCTCCGGATGCCACTGCACACCAAGCAGCGCGGCGGAAGGATGGACAAGCGCTTCCACCGCACCGTCAGGAGCATGGGCAACAGCGGTCAGATCGTTTGCAATTCGTTCCACGATCTGGTGGTGATAGCTGTTGACCGTTGTGGTCGTGCCGATCTGTTCGGCAAGCCAGCCGGAACATTGGAGGGTATGGCAGCAGCTGGCGTGACCGGTGACGTTCTGCTGCAACGTACCGCCGAGAAAGACGTTGATGACCTGCATGCCACGGCAGATACCCAGTATCGGTTTGCTACGAGCGAAGAATGCGTCAAATAACGCTTGTTCCTCCTCGTCACGGATGCAATCAATGGATAGCTGCTTGCAAGCGCACGTCTGTCCGTATCGGGCAGGATGGATATCGCCGCCGCCAGCCAGCAATAAACCGTCGCATCGCGCAGCAAGTGCGGCAGTTGATGCACCGCTGTGTATTACACCGGTACCGCCGGCTGCGGAAAGACAGGTGGTGTATAATTCAGACTGACGGCGGAAAATGGACAGAGTGTCCATGAATCGTCCGCTTGAAATTAAGATTAACGGAGTCTTCACACAATATCCCTCCTGAAAGCGTTTTTACCGTTGACAGAGAATAGCGAAAACAGTATACTGGAAAATGTATGGGGAACGTCAGAGAATTGTAAGAGAGATGTGAAACGGAGGAGTTCCATGGACTTCAATGCACTGTCCATTGTCCAGCTGATCGGTGGTCTGGCACTGTTCATCTATGGCATGACGACAATGGGAAAAGGTCTGGAGCGTGCGGCAGGCTCCAAATTGGAAAAAACACTGGAAAAAATGACGGGCAATGTGTTTAAAGCATTGCTGATGGGCATGGTGGTCACGATGGTGATTCAATCCTCGTCGGCCACGACCGTCATGGTGGTTGGTTTTGTTAATGCGGGCATTATGTCGCTGCGGCAGTCTGTCGGCGTCATTTTGGGTGCGAACATCGGTACCACCATCACCGCACAGATCCTGCGCTTGGATAGCGGCGGGGCAGTGAGCGAAAACCTGCTGATGCAGATGCTCAATCCCAAGAATTTGGCATATGTGATCGTGTTGGCAGGCGTGATTATTATGATGCTGGCAAAAAAACGTCGGACGCGTGATATTGCAGATATTTTTTCCGGCTTCGGTATTTTGTTTATCGGTATGTCGGTGATGGAGAGTGCGGTTGCACCGCTTGCGGATCTGCCGCAGTTTGCGCAGCTGTTCTCAACGATTGCGAATCCTGTGCTGGGTGTGCTGGTTGGTGCAGGCGTTACCGCGATCATTCAGTCCTCTTCGGCATCGGTCGGTATTTTGCAGGCTCTGTCGACTACGGGTGCGATTACCTATGCGGCAGCCATTCCCATCATCTTGGGACAGAATATCGGTACCTGTATCACTGCGTTTCTGTCCTCGCTGGGCGGATCGAAGAATGCACGCCGTACCGCGATGGTTCACTTTTATTTTAATCTGATCGGTTCGATTGTGTTCCTAGTTGCAGTTTATGCGCTGGAATATACCGGTGGTTTTCCGTTTTGGGACAGCCCAATCGACAAGGGCGGCATTGCAAACTTCCACACGCTGTTCAACGTCACCTGCACGATTTTGTTCCTGCCATTTACCGGCTTGCTGGTCAAGCTTGCCACCTGGAGCGTACCCTCCGGCGAGGTGCAGGAGGATCCGCTGGCAAAGCTGGAGCCGCGCTTTTTGACCACGCCTTCGCTGGCGCTGGAGCAGGCGCAGCGCTGCATTGCAGACATGGGTGACGCGGCCAAGCAGAACTTCCGTTTAGCAACCGAGCCGCTGTTTGGCGAAGGAATGCCGAAAGAGGATATTTTCCGTGAGCATGAAAGCTTTTTGGATCGCGCGGAGGTGGAAATTGGCCGTTATTTGACCAATATCCATAATATCCGTTCGGTCGATCAGCGGCGGCAACTGGCGGAGATGATGCATTCGCTGTCTGATTTTGAAAAGATTGGCGACTACGCGCAGAATATCTTCAGCAGAGTGGATGAATTCCGCCAGACAGATATGTCGTTCTCACAAGCAGCGATGCAGGAGCTTCATGCGATGTGCAGTGCCGTTGGGGAAGTGCTTGACTTAACGGTAGAAGGATATGTAACGCGATCGGTATCGGTGGCCAAAACGGTGGAGCCGATCGAAGAAGTGGTCGATACGCTCAAGGAGCGTCTCAAGAGCCGCCATATCGAGCGACTGAGCCGCAATGAGTGTACCATGCAGACTGGTATTCATTTCCTTGACATTGTGCATGATTTGGAGAAAATCAGCGACCACTGCTCCAATATTGCGATTTATACCATTCAGCTGGGCGAAGGTGCGGAGGAATTTGACACCCATGCCTATATCAAGCAGGAGTATAAGTCTACACCGCAGTTCGCAGAGAAACTGCGTTACTATCAGGAAAAATATCTGACACCGGTCGAGCAAATGGCTGACTGAGGAAATACAAGCTGTGAAAAGCGCCGCGTTCAATCGAACGCGGCGCTTTTTTGTCACGTATTTTCTGAGGTGAATACGCCATATACAGCAGAAAACAGCTTTTTGAAAATGTTAGTGATGCGGGATAGTACGCCCTGATCTTCGTCGGATGCCTCCGGCTGGATGGCATCTTTTTCAGAGGGCGCAGAGATTTCTTTGGTTCGTAGGATAAATTGCAGGCTGGAGGGGGTTGGATTCTGAGAAGAGGTGACCGATTGCAGCGCCGCTTCGGCATCAATATTGAGTACGTTTGTATCCTCTTCTAAGTCTTTTTTAGCGTCGTTGATCGCGCCGTGAATGGAATCATTGGCATTTTGCAGACTGGAAGAACTGCTGGATGAGGAAGCACGGTCAAGCACGTCGATGAGACCGTCCAACGAGGATTGCAGGCTGGCATCCGATTTATCACGTACGGAACGCAGGGTGTCGGTGGCAGATTGCAGCAGATCGTTGGCGGAGGTGAGCGTTTTCGTCAGTGTGACCATCAGATCCGAACATTTGTCTGCAGCGGAGTTGGTGGTTTTGGTGATCTCATCGAGAGAAGCAGAGAGTGCGGGGATATCCGCGATTAACTGATGCACCCGCTCAAGCGTTTGATCCGCTAATACGGTAAGCTCTTTGCCTTCGCCAATCAGATCCTGCGGCAAGCCGTCATAGTCGTTTAAAATGTCGTTGATCTCATCCAAGTTATCGAGAATCGAATCAGCAGTCCCAAGCAGTCCGCTGGTGTCAGAGAGGATATCTTCTAGTGTGCGAATGCTCTGTTTGATCGCAGAGAGCGAGCCAGAGGCGTTATCTAGAAGAGACGAGAGCAGGGAATATACAGGCTCACTCAAACCGCTACCGTCCAAAATGATTTGTAAAGCAGAAATCTGACTGTTGAGTGACTCTACCTTCTCGCGGAGCGTGCCCAGATGCGTTTGCAGCGTTTTTACATCCTGTTTGATATTTTCTACGGCAGTTTGCAGTTGCAGGATATGCAGCAGATCATCTCCGGATGCATCTTGCAGATCATTCACGAAATCATCCAGATTGCTAAGTGTAGTGTCTAAGTCCTTCAGAAGCTGCTGATAGGAATTCACATCCTCGGTTGTAGATTGCACGGTACCCAGCATGCTGTTGATGGTCGCACCGAGTGTGGTCACCGTGGTTTTCATGGAGTTGAGTTCTGGAATCAGAGAATCAGTTTTTCCGGCCAGTGTTTCCAGTGAGGATAAGGCGGCATCGACCTGCGGATCTATTGTGCCGCGATCGGCGATCAGCTGCTTGCGTACGGCATTGATGCCAGAAATACCACTCGATAGTGCGCCGAGTCCGCTTTGCATGGATTGCATGGATTCAAGCATGCTGCTAAGGCCTTCATACAGGCTGTCTCCAGAACTGCCCAGCCGGTCCTTGATATCTCGCATATCGGACAGAATGTCCAGAGAAGAGAGGGTAGCAGGCGCCATAAACAGGATAAGTCCCATACTTTCAAAGGAATTCGATCCAATGCGCGCAGTAAACGTACTTTCTTCCCCCGGAAGGCCCATAAACATGACAATCTTATAGGTGCCGATTGACTGCACCTGTGCACCGGGGGCGTCGATTGAGAGCGCTTTGCTCATGTCAATACCCGTGGCGCAAACCAGCATCATGTTATTTTTGTAGTATTCTCCGGCAGCGTCGTTGGGCGTAGCATGGATATTCATTTCAACCAGACCGTTTGCACCAGCACATTTCTCTGCTTCTACCGGCACACCATTGAGCTTATAAGACACGTCAAAATTCCAAGGAAGCTGGATGGAGGTGCTGCTGTCCGGCACGCATTCGTAATAGAAACGCTGTAAGCCGTCATCAGTAAGCGCCCAGGAAACTTCTCTGTCGCTCAATGTAGGTTCGTCCAACGTAGACATATTGTAGACATCGGAGTAGTTGCCGTAATCGGTAAATTCTGTGTGTCCATTTAGGCTGACACCCTTGACGATACGGGTATTTTCCGGTGTACCGTAATAGTCAAGATTGATATAGACCGCTTCGTCCGTTTGAATGGTGGGGGCCGCGGCCTGTGCCGCTTGCGGCAGCACGCACAAAAGTGCCAATGTAGCTGCCGTTAGGCGACGGAATTTATGATTCATCATCGTGTTTATCCTCCTTGCTGTCGGGCTGCGATGCGTTACTATTGGTGTTTTGTGGCTTATGGCGAAGGAAAGAAAGCATATTCGATAGTTTCTTTCGCATTTCCCGATGCCGTGCCCGACGGTTTTCTCGAATCTGTGCGACCAAATGCAGGCGCTGCTGATGCAGCTCACTCAATACAGGCAAAATCAGTTTGGTGCTGCGGATGCGGTTCATCTTTGCATGCTTCTTCTGCGCGTAGTCCGGCTTTACGATCCAGCGGTCAAACAGCATCAGGCAGCCGGGGAGCAAAAACAGCACCAAAATGACAGAGATGAGTGCACCACGGCCAATCAGCTGTCCCAGACCAGAAATGGCTTCGACTGAGGTCATGAAGTACAGCCCGTATGCCACTGTCATCAAGATCATGCCCGAAGTTAGGATGGACTCCGCGCTGACGGTAACGGCACGAATGGCAGCCTCTTTTTTGTCGCCTTGTGAACGAGCATCCAAATAATTGCCGGTCAGCAGAATGGAGTAGTCGATTGTCGCGCCCAGTTGGATACAGCTGACGATAATAAAGCCAAGAAACATCGTGCGCTGTCCGTAGATATAAGGCATGGCAGTGTTGATGAATACTGCGCATTCAATCGGAATCAATACAACAACCGGCAGCAGCGCTGATTTGTACGTGATCGCCACAACAAGCGCAACGCCGAGTAGGGAAACGAGATTGACCAGCTGGTTGTCCGGCACAATGATGTCCTTGATATCCTGCGTGGATGGGGTAACGCCGACAAGGTAGGTCTGCGCGTCCGGATAATAACGGTTGATGATGGCGCGGATATTATCAGCATAGGAAAATGCCGCGTCGCTTTCGCCGGCGGACCGGACGTTGATGATGACACGCGCCCAGTTTTCGCCGTGCATCATACTGGTGACGCTTTCCGGTAGAAAATCTTCCGGGATACCGTCCGGCAGGACGGAAGCAAGACCAAGTGCGTATTTCACATAGGGAAGATCGTTGATCTCTTCGCACATGGCTTTTTCTGTTACGTTGCCGTCCAGTGGGATAAGCGCAAGCATCATATTGCTTTGCCCGAATTGTTCATTCATTTGCTGTTCGGCTTCATATACCGGTGTGCCGGGGGAGTTGGCAACCGCTTCGTTTCCGTAAGTGAAGTCAGCCATGCCTTGTGCAATATAGCAGGGGATAATCAGAATAGCCACCACGGCCAGCACGGGCTTACGCAGCTTATAGGAGAATTCGCCAAAGCCGCGCCACTGGCGGGGAATAAAGGAGCGGTGCTGTGTTTTGGCGATGACGTTCTGAAAACGCAAAATCAGCGCAGGCATCAGCAGCAACACGGTCAGAAGACTCAGTGCGATGCCCTTTGCCAAAACAAAGCCTATATCCGGGCCGACACCAAACCGCATGAGCGCCAATGCAAGGAATCCGACGATCGTCGTTGCGCCGGATGCACCAATCGAAGAAAAGGCAGTGCGCAATGCATTTGCCATTGCCTGCTCTGGTTCCACACCGTTGGCCTTTTCATCTGTGAAGGCGTGCAGCAGGAAGATCGAATAGTCCATCGAACAGGCCAGCTGCAAAACTGCACCGACTGCATTGGAAAGGAAAGAGATTTCTCCAAAAATGATGTTGGAACCCATGTTGATGACAATAGCAATGCCCAGCACGGACAAAAACAGCACGGGTTCAAACCATGAGGTTGTCGTGAGCGTCAAGATCAAAAAGATGATGACGACCGCCAGCATCATCACGCGGGCGACTTCTGCGTTGATTGTCGGACCGAGGTTGGTATCCGAAACAGCAGAGCCTGCCACAAGGCCGCGGTCCCCGACGATCTGTTCGATTTCCGCAACGGCTTTGTGTGTGCGTGAGGAGGAGTCCTTTTCCAGAAAAATGACATCCATATAGGCGTTTCCGTCTTTGTAATAATCCTCGATGCTGGAATAATCAATGAATAGATCCGAGCCATAGATATTGGTCGTGGTATCGCACCACATGACCATGTCCACACCATCCACTTGAGAGATGCGATCCTTGATATTTTTGGCTTCGTACAGTGTGACGTCTTGCAGCATGACCCGCCCCATACCGGGATAGGTGAATTCTTCCTGCATGATGTCTAGTGCCTGCGCGGAAGGGGAGGAATCCGGCAGGTATTTGGTTAAGTCATAGTTGACACCGACCATAGGAATGCAGATCAGACTGAGTACAACCAGTACAGCAAAGATTTTTTCGATCTGCTTGCGTTTATGTATGATCAGGTCAACCGGACGGTGGCCTTCTTTTTTCAAATAAACACCAACTTTCCTGATAATAGATATTGTGTATGATTTTATTTCGTGATATAGTATAAAACATAAGGATAACATACACAAGAATCAAATATGATTGTTATGTGCAATAATATACAATAAGATAAAATATGTTTGTTTTTAGAGAAAAGAATGGAGGGAAGGAACATGCAACAACAAGAGGACAAGCGTATCAGGAGAACAAAGAAACTGCTGCGGCAGGCGTTGACGCGGCTGATGCAGCAAAAGGACTTTCAAAGTATTACGGTAACCGATGTGGTGCGGGAAGCGGATATCAATCGCGGAACATTTTATGCCCATTATCAGGACGTATATGATCTTCGTGAACGGATCGAGGCGGAAATGATTGCAGATTTCCGCGGTATGATTGCAAGCTTACGGCCTAGCGAGATTGCAACCTTGCAGCCGGTGCTCAGTCGGGCGGTGGACTATCTGGAGGAAAACCGGGAAATTGTCACGGCGCTGATTAAGGGCAGCGGTGTTGAGGGGTTCGGAAAAAAACTGATCGGTGTGTTGGAAGAGTGCCGACTGGAAGGCATGCCATACCGCAGCGTTGAAGATGTGTATATTGCGCGTTTCGTTGCGATGGGGGTTGTAGGAATGCTGGAAAAGTGGATTACCGAAGCGCAGCCAATACCTAAACATGAGATGATTGCATTGATGGCCAAGATTTTGTCACCCTTAATGCAATGACTTGATGAAGAGAATGAAAAAACGGCAAAGGACACGTTCGTGTCCTTTGCCGTTTTCACGATAAAAATTTATTTGCTGTGAAGCACAAATTCTGCCAACCGCTCGGTTGCATCCGGGTGCGCGATAGCCTGCATGGTTTGGCGCACGGTTTTCAGACGAACCGGGTTGCGGAATAGCTCATATACAGCTTCGTCAATGGGGAAGTGCTTGGTAATCAAAGCCGCCATGCCGTTGTTCACCAGAAAATCTACGTTGCGTTCTTCGTGTCCGGGAATGGGATCGACCAGCAGCATGGGCAGATTTTTTGCAAGCGCTTCGGAAACCGTCAGTCCGCCCGGCTTGGAGACAATGCAGTCGGATGCACTCATCATCACTTCGACGTTATGCACAAACCCATACGGCTTGACCACGCATTCGCCTTCATAACGGGAGGCGAACTGCTCGACACGAAGCTGCATTTTCTTGTTGTTGCCACACACCACAAGCAGTTGCAGGGGGATACCGATTGAGGTCAGCTTTTCCAAGATTTTGACATGGTCTGCATATCCCATGCTGCCGCCCATCAGTAGCAGCGTGCGCATGTTGGGATCGATGCCAAGCTGGGCAGCGGCGTCCTGCCGCGACAGCATTTGGTTGAATTTCGGATGCACCGGGATACCGAAAGGCAGAATGCGGCGCTCTGGAATGCCGCGCTTGACGCAGCGGAAGGTGAGCAGCTCGCTTGCTGTGACAATGTATTGCACGCGCGGCACATCCTCCCAATAGGGATGCAGGGTATAGTCGGTCACAATACCGATCGTTGTAATATCGGCAAGTTTTTTGCGCTTTTTCAGTTCGTCAACCATTTGCGCCGCAAAAATATGGGTGCAGATGATCACATCGGGTGCATAGCCTGCAAGCACCTTAGCAAACTTGGACGCACCCAGCGCATTGATGATATTGATGATGCTGGGGGCGCTTGAAAAATAACTGGCGCCGTTGTTTTCTGCAAGCTGATATACCAAACGATACAGGGTTTGCATGTGTTTGGACGAAAACAAATATCCCTTGTCGATGGTATTCTTAATCAGATTGCTGATATAGGCATAAACGTCCAGCGTATGCACTTCCGCGCCTTTGCTTGTGAGCATATCGCCAATAGCCTTGGCGGTAGCGTGATGACCATAGCCCGCGGTGACGGATAAAATCAATACTCTCATAATGGTTTTCTCTCCTTGCTTATGAGTTATTGTACCGCATCGGCGCGAAAAATGCAAATCAAACCGTTAGCAAGGGGAGGAATGCTCCTGGGGTAGGGCAAGATAGGCGTTCAGAACCTGTTGCTCCAGTGTTTCGCGCAGCGCACCACCGACCGGATGCGCAATGTCGCGGAAACGCCCATCCGGCATGCGGCGGGACGGCATCGCAAGAAACAGGCGGTCGTGCCCGGCGATGATTTTGATATCGTGTACCGCCAGTACGCCGTCAAACGTGACGGAAACCAGCGCTTTGAGCTTGCCGGAAGGTTCGATATGGCGGAATTTAATGTCGGTGATTTCCATGGAATAACTCCTTTTTCGGTCGGGACAGGGATTTTGGTTTGTTTTACTCTTTTCATTTTAACAAAACTATACTATAATATACCTTGACTGGTAAGAATAAATACAAAGCTGTGAAATGTGAAATATCCATGCTCGCAGCAAAAAGTACAAAATGGGAGGCTTTGGGGAAATGGCCCTGTCTATCAAGCCCTATATTGAGAATAAGGAAAGAATACACCTGATTGGCATCGGCGGTGTGTCGATGAGCTCACTGGCAGAGCTGTTGCTCAGCTGGGGGGTGCCGGTGAGCGGTTCGGATCGGCTGAAAACCGATGTGACGGCTCGCTTGGAGGCGCTGGGCGCGAAAATCGTGTATGAGCACAAGGCGGAGAACGTGGAAGGCGTGTCGCTGATTGTGCGTACTGCCGCTGTGCATGATGATAACCCTGAAGTGGCGCGCGCGCATGCGCTGGGTATCCCGGTGATGGAACGCGCGGAAGCGTGGGGACACCTGATGCGTGACTATGAGAACGTGGTCTGCTTGGCTGGTACACATGGCAAAACCACGTCTACTTCCATGATGGCGCTGATTACGATGGAAGCCCAGATGGACCCGACCGTTATGGTCGGCAGCAACCTGCCTGCAATCGGCGGTACGCTGCGTATCGGTAATAAGGGCTGTTTTGTGGCGGAAAGCTGCGAATACTGCAATTCCTTCCTATCCTTTGCGCCGACGGTTGCCGTGGTGCTTAATGTGGAGGAGGACCATCTGGACTTTTTCAAGGATATCAACGATATCATTCATTCCTTCCGTTCCTTTGTGGAGCTGACGCCGATGAACGGTTTGGTGGTGGTCAACGGTGATGACCCCAATGCCATGCGCTGCGTGGATGGTCTGGATCGCCATATTCGCACATTTGGCCTGAATGAGGGTGCGGATGTGCGTGCCACGGATATCCGCGATGAGAACGGTTATTATCGATTCACTGTTCTGGTTGACGGCGCGCCCTATGCGAAGGTGGAGCTTTCTGTGCCCGGTCGGCACAATATGCTCAATGCGCTGGCCTGCTGTGCGGCGGCAGAGTTCCTTGGTGTGCCGGGGGATGCAGCGGAGCGTGGCTTAAATCGGTTTACCGGTTCCTCGCGTCGATTCCAGTTGGTCGGCAAAATGCCGAACGGTGCAACTGTCGTGGACGATTATGCGCATCATCCGAGCGAGATGAAGGCGACGCTGTCGACGGCTCGGGAAATGCATTTTGACCGAATCTTGTGTGCGTTTCAGTCGCATACCTATACGCGCACCAAAGCGCTGTTTTCCGAATTTGTTGAAGCGCTGCGCATGTGCGATCAGGCGGTGCTGGCGCCGATCTATGCAGCGCGCGAGCAGAATACGATCGGCATTTATGCTTCCGATCTGGCGAAGGAAGTGCCGGGGGCAATCGCGCTGGACAGCTTTGAAGAGATCGCAGAGTATCTGCGGCGGGAAGCGGGACCGAATGATCTTGTGCTGACCATGGGCGCGGGTAATATCAATGCAGTTGGGCCAATGCTCATCAAATAAAATGCAAAAATCGCGGTGAAGGGATTTCACCGCGATTTTTACATGCGTAAAAGAATTGCCGCCTGCAAAAAAACTCTCAAATCACCTTGACAAAAATCATAAAATGGTGCATACTGATAACACAAAGTATTATGCAATTTGTATAATAAGAGTCAGTAAGGAGGGTGCGTTATGAATAACAATTTGATTATCACGATTGGCCGTGAATATGGTACCGGAGGCAGGGAGATCGGCCAGAAACTCGCGCTCCGCCTTGGTATTCCTTTTTATGACCGGGAGTTGATTACCCGTGCGGCGAAAAAGACCGGTTTTGATGAAAAACTGTTTGAGCAGCTCGATAAGCGTGCAACCAACAGCTTCCTGTATTCCTTGACGATGTTCGGTTCGGTTGGTCTGAATGGCATGAGCCTGACTGACCAGCTCTATCTGGCACAGTCCAACATCATTCGTGAAATGGCCGAGGATTCGTCCTGCGTTGTGGTTGGTCGTTGTGCGGATCATGTGCTGCGCGATTTCCCCAATAAATTTGATTTCTTCATCCATGGTTCGATTGAGGATCGTGTGAAACGGATTCAAACCTGCGGCGACTATGAGATTGAGGGCAAGACGCCGGAGGCTGCGCTTGAAAAGATGGATAAACAGCGCTCTACATATTACAACTATTACACCGGCAAGGTGTGGGGCAAGTGCGATCATTACGATCTGTGTGTCAATGCGGGCCGTTTGGGCGTAGAGTATTCGACGGATATTATTCTGGAGTATGTCAACCGTCTGAAGAAATAGCATTTTTGCTTGGGAGAGAAAAGAGAGAGAAAAAGGAAAGGCCGTGTCCGATGGACACGGCCTTTCGCGCATTTCTTGTTCGCAAGCAGTCACCAGAAAGGAAAGTCATTTGCGTGACCTTATCACAGAAAAAAGCCGCAATTTGGGATATACTAAGACCAAACAAAGGAAAGGAGCTGACCGGCATGGCGGCTATCAATATGAATAAGAAACAATTTCAGCAGATGATAAATGGGGACAAGCCTGTCTTGGTGGACTTCTGGGCACCTTGGTGCGGTTATTGCCGCCGGATTGGCCCTGCCTATGAAAAGATTGCGGAAGAGTATGGCGAGCAGCTTGTAGCAGCAAAGATCAACATTGATGAGGAGGCTCAACTCGCACAGGAAGCACAGGTGGAAGTGATTCCAACCCTGATTCTGTACAAGAACGGAAAAGCTGTTGATTCTGTGGTCAATCCCGGGTCCAAGGCAGCCATTGACCAGTTCATTCAGGAGGCACTGAAGAAATAAGGAGGCAATGTCCATGCGTGAGATTCATGTTTATGATATGATCGTGGTGGGAGGCGGCCCAGGCGGCTACACAGCAGCACTTTACGCTGCCCGAGCCAGCTTAGACACACTAGTGCTGGAGAAGCTTTCAGCCGGTGGTCAGATGGCTCTGACCGAGGAAATCGACAATTATCCCGGATTCGAAGATGGCATTGACGGTTTTACTCTGGCGGAGAAGATGCAGCAGCAGGCAGAGCGATTTGGTGCGAAGAGCGAATATGCACAGGTGGAGCGTATGAATCTCACCACCGTGCCCAAAGTGCTCGAGACCAGCGAGGGCACATTTTATGGCAGAACCGTAGTGCTGGCTACGGGTGCCAATCCCAGAGAATTGGGGCTTGATAACGAAACTGCGCTTACCGGACGGGGCGTGGCTTACTGCGCCGCCTGCGACGGGATGCGCTACAAGGGTAAAACGGTGGTGGTCGTAGGGGGCGGCAATTCTGCCGCCGCGGATGCTATGCTGCTCAGCCGTATTGCCCAAAAAGTCATTCTGGTTCATCGTCGGGATACCTTGCGGGCCACCAAGGTTTACCATGAGCCGCTGATACAGGCAGAGAATATCGAATTTCGCTGGAACAGCGTTGTCACAGAGCTGCTCCATGAGGACAAGCTGACCGGCGTAAAGCTGAAGGATGTGCATACTGGTGAAGAAACACTGCTTCCTTGTGACGGCGTGTTCATCAGCGTAGGCAGAAAACCTGCTACCGAGTTGGTGCAAGGACAGCTGAATCTCGACCACAGCGGTTATATTATTGCAGATGAGACGACCAAGACTAATCTGCCCGGTGTTTATGCCGTAGGGGATGTACGGACGAAACCCTTGCGTCAAGTAGTGACGGCAGTCGCGGATGGAGCCACTGCGGTACACATGGCAGAGGAATTCCTAGCAGGAGGGAAATGACTGGAAAGGGGGCACGAAAAAATGGCTGCGACCGGCCCTGTTCACTCTGGGCGGCGCGGTCGGGTGAACCCATCATTCTTCGTCCAAGAAAATGTTTATCCGTTCCAGTCCTGTCCCAAGACCTTCAAAACCGACGCATCGGCTAGGACGGGTATTGACGGCATGCTCCAGAAGGGGCTGTTCCTGACGATCGGGATTCAGACACAGATCGAGCGTCAGTACATCTTCCCACGCCCTGTTGAGGAATGCCACTTCACGGCGACCATGGGTACGGGTGATTTCCATATCGCCTGCCTGCCGAAGATACGCTTCGATATGATTGACGGCAAATCCGGCGGCAGTGAGGCTTTCGGTCAGTCCTTCTCGGAATAGTTCCGGGATATCTCTCCACTGAAGGGGCGTTACATCGTAGCGGACGAAAGCGTACCGGCTGTGACAGTGGACGGCCAGCAGGCACTTGCTTCCCCGCAAGTCGATGACATGTAAATCCCAGCAGAAACGCCGGTCCGGCTCTGTGCCGTAGACCGGCGTTTTTACTTTTAGAAACCGCTGAAGCGGAAAGGTCAGTCCCAGTTCCATCAATTCACCTCATAGAGAAATCGCATTGGCAGCTTTTGAGTGCCTTACCGCTTCCGGTCGCAACAGATGGCGGTTTTCATCAATGAGTTCCTCTTTGCAGCATCCAGCCGAAATCATTGTGGTAGATCATCTGGCGTGTCATACCGCCGTCGATGCAGATGTTTTCTCCGGTGATGAAGCCCGCTTTGTCCGAGCAGAGATAGAGCACCATATTGGCGATATCCATCGGGTTGCCAACCCGACCGGCAGGATGCTGAGCGGCATCCGATCCCTCATAGTCAGTGTAGTCGGTGTCGATCCAGCCGGGCGAGATGGAATTTACCCGTACCTTGCCGCTGAGGCTTACCGCCAGAGCGTGTGTCAAGGCGGAAATGCCGCCTTTGGCTGCCGTGTAGCTTTCGGTCTGAGGTTGGCTCATCCGATCCCGGGAGGAGGAAATGTTCACAATGGCCGCACTGGGGGCGAAGTAGGGCGCAAACAGCTTGGTCAGATAAAAAGGCGCGGTGACACCTACCCGAAGGGCGTAATTGAATTCCTCATAGCTGCATTCGCCGATGCCCTTCATCAGCGGGAGGGCGTTGTTAATCAGATAATCCACATGACCGTGGTCGGTGATGACCTTGCGAGCGAAATCTTCCAGAACGGTCTGGTCAGCCAAATCTCCCGTGAAGTAATCGTTGGGCAGCAGGTCGATGACGCACACCTTGGCACCTTCCTGTCGGAATGCCTCTGCAATGGCTTTGCCGATGCCTTTGGCGCCGCCGGTGACCACGGCAACTTTATTTTCAAACATGGTTTTCCTCCTTGGTTTAAGCTTTCGCCAGAAAATCCGTTGGCCTAAAGCTATTGCTACAAGATATTGGTTGATATGCAAGTGCGGTGAGATTATATAATAATGCCTTCGCAATGATCGATTTCATGCTGGATGATCTGAGCTGTCCAGCCGGTGAAGGTTTTTACGCGCTCCTGAAATTTCTCGTTTTGCCAGCGCACTTTGATGGATCTCCACCGCTTGGCTGGGCGCGTGCCAGCGAGGGAAAGACAGCCCTCCTCTGCGTCATATGGTTCGGCTTTTTTGATAATCTCTGGATTGAACATGACCATGTAAGTACCATCGTTGTCAAAAGCGATGATGCGTTTGTTTACGCCGATCATGTTGGCTGCCATACCCACGCAGCCGTCCTTATGGTGCTGCAATGTTTCCAGCAGGTCGTTAGCGACCGGAATATCGTCTGGTGTGGCCGGTTCCGCTTTCTGTGCCAGAAACGTCTCGTCCTTGCAGATATCTCGCATCATTGTTGTTGCTCCTCTTGTTTTATTATTGGTATCATTATAGCACAGCGGTGACGGAAGTACCATGCAAGTCCGAAGGAGTTTTGCGGAGATAGCTGACTTTCGCGCCGAGTGCAAGTGCAGTAAAAACAGGCATCCATCACCGCTTTTTAGCAGATAATGAATGCCTGATGGGGTTATGTTATCAAATAATCTGATTTCCGGTAGACCAGACATGGTCGTCTTTGGCTGCCGCAGCTGTATTTTGAGCCATAACGCCTACCAGAGGATGTGGTGTATAGAATTCTTCCAGATAGGTACACTCCTCGGCTGTCAGAGTGAGATCCACCGCCTTGGCCGCCCCCTCGATGTGGTGGAGCTTCGTGGCACCCACTATTGGTGCAGTGACACGGGTCAGCAGCCACGCCAGAGAGATTTCGGTCATAGATACGCCCCTGCGGTCAGCAAGCTCTGCTACCCGGGCGAGAATGAGGGCATCCTGCTCCTGAGCAGCGTCGTATTTTAGGTGTGCGTAGCTGTCTTCCTGAAGCCGTTTAGATGTCTCGCCGGGACGCTTGGCCAGCCGCCCACCCGCCAAGGCGCTGTATGGCGTCATAGCGATGTTTTCCGCCTGACAGTACGGAGCCATCTCTCGTTCCTCTTCCCGGAAGATCAGGTTGTAATGGCTCTGCACAGAGACAAATTTGGCAAAGCCTTCTCGTTCTGCCAAGGCATTTGCTTTGGCGAGCTGCCAGGCAAAGCAGTTGGAAATGCCGATGTACCGGGCTTTACCCGCTTTGACCGCGTTGTTCAGCCCTTCCATAATGTCATAAAGCGGTGTCTGGTGATCCCACATGTGATAGATATAGAGATCTACATAGTCCATCCCCAGATTTTGAAGGCTCTTGTCCAGCATTCGACGGATGTGCTCCTGACCGCCGATTCCGGCTTCGATTTCTTCATTGGTGCGGGGTAGGAACTTGGTGGCTACTACTACCTCATCCCGCTTGGCAAAGTCCCGGAGAGCACGACCTACATACTGCTCGCTGGTGCCGCTTTGGTAGGCAATAGCAGTATCAAAGAAATTGACGCCGAGTTCCAGCCCGCGGCGGATGATTTCGCGGGAGTGAGCTTCGTCAATGGTCCAAGAATGCTGGCCGTTTTTGGCATCACCAAATCCCATACATCCCATACAGATGCGGGAGACAGTAAGATCAGAAGCGCCTAGCTTGGTATACTGCATCACAGCTTCAGTCCTTTCACCCAAGACTTCAGATCTGATTCGTTTAAACGGCCGTTGAGCAGACGTCCATCTATGATTTTGGCGCCGGGGGCGCTGCCTTGCAAGCTGGCTGCCGATTTGCCAAGACCGCTGCCGCCAGAGGTAGCGAAGAGGATGATGGTTTTGCCTGTAAAGTCATAGGCTTCGAGAAATGTGTTAAGGATAGTGGGAGCAACATACCACCAGACAGGGAAGCCCAAAAAAATCACATCGTGGCCGGTTACCGGAGCGTCGGTATCAGCAAGGGCAGGGCGAGAGTGTGGATCTTTCATCTCTACGCTGCTGCGGGAGCTCTTGTCCATCCAGTTCAGATCCGCGCTGGAGTAGGGGACAGCGGGCTTGATTTCATAGAGATCCGCTCCCGTAGCGCTTGCCAGCGCTTTTGCCGCCTTTGCGGTAGTCCCGGTAGCGGAAAAATAAGCAACCAATGCGTTCATCAAAATAACCTCCTTTGTTCTCATTGTAAGACTGCTTTCTAGAAATGTAAAATACTCATTTTCTATTTACAGATATACGTTATAGGCATTTATATTTTGCAAGATGAGTTTAGACATGATAAGGAATAGGTCGGTCTAAAAGAGGAGACGGAGGTTTTCGCAGATGTTTCGTTTTCTAAGCTGTCAGCAAGACGGTTCATATCGGTACGCTGTCGACCAAATGTTCAATCTGATGTTGGATATCCGCTTTTTCTGTGGTGACATGATCCATCAAGGTTTGTAAGTAGCTTAGTACGCTATGAATTTTGCTTTTGGTATCCTGTACTTGATCCTGAGACTGATGGATTCGATCCAACACGGCCCAGTCAGCAAAGATGCCGTCAAAGAAATAATCGGCAACCCGGAGAAAACCCTCAATACTGACCTGAAAATCGGCATCGATGGTCACATCCGCGAGTTCTGTTTTGAAGCGGCGTAGTTGTGATTGTAGAGATTCTACAGAAGATTGGGCATCATCCAAATGACTGTGCTTCGCCAGATCGGCGAACAAGCCGCCGCCTGCTAAATCCCATATGCCCCAGTTTTCTGCACTGTTCAGGTTATCGGCAATTTGTTCTGCGGTCGCCAGCGCATCCTGACCAGCAGCGACAGCCTCTTTCAGTTCGCGCTCCTGACTTTTCAGATAGGAAACGCGCTCTTCCAGATTTAGTATTTTTTCTGCCGTGTCACCGCCAGCAGCTTTTACTGCTTGTGTTTTCTCCAGCTTCACCGCAGCATAGCGGCTTTCACAGTCATGGAGCGAGTGCAGTTCCGCTTCACATCTGCGTAGATCCTCTTCGATTCCTGCCAGTTCTCTGGCAACAGCGTCATATTTCACCCGAGCCGCATAAGCTCCCTGCTTCTCCTGCGTCAACTTTTCGTCCATTTTTCCAATCACATTGTAGAAAAAGGCAGAAAGGCTTCGTCCCTCCAGACGATCTACATCCGCTTGTTCTTCCCGAAAAACCTGCTCCAGCTCCTTGGCCCGGGCCGTATAAGTGTCGCGTTGAGTACGCAGTTCCGCTATGGCAGCTTCCAGCTTCTTTTTTCTGGCACATTGGGCCTGTAGTTGACTAAGCTGTTCGTCATAATGGCTCATACTTTTTACCCCTTTCCAAATCTGTATAGAACTCATTCGTTAAACCTTCAAACCGGCACAAGGGACTTCACAACTCTATGAACCCCTTGATTCTGCTTATAGGAATATTTTAACACTATGCAGAAGGCAGCGCCATGATAGATTTGCAAATGAAATCCACAGATTTGTTTGGCAGATGCCATTAGAGCGAACAATCTGCACTAGAATTGACGAACAAAATGGAGAGCGACATGAGAGAATAAGAAATAGAACAGGCCCCCGGCGAAAAAACGGGGGCCTGCCTTTACTCTGCCGAGATATTCCGCCTTCGGAGATATCGCAGAGAGAAAAGCGCAAATGCTAGGGTATAGACCGATGCAGAGAGAATAAAAGGCGAAAGGTTCAGCTCCATCAGTGGATTGTTGGCCCGCATCCCTAGGCACAGCAGGGAGTATGGGAAGGCATATCCCAATCCTTGTGCGGTGAACATCAGGCCCAGAATACCGCCCACCAGACCAAAAGCCACTGGTGGGGCAAAGGCCCGGAATACCAGACTGAAAAAGAGCTGTACCGCGCAGACCGAGATGCCGCCCAACGCTCCGCAGAGCAGCCACTCCGGCAGTTCCAGCGGCACCGGATCGGAGATGCCTGCGATCTTCCCACTGAGGAGGAACAAAACGCCGATGCACACCTGCGCCAACAGAGAAACAGCGCTAGCTAGAATCAGCTTGGCCCCGTACAGATCACGTACCGGCACTGGCGCGGTCAGGAAGCTGTTCCAATTGTGGTCGGTGTGCTCCAACCGCCATTGCCAGGCGCAGAACACGCCCAGCAGCGCGGGCAGAAAGAACATGGAGGAGAACAGGGTGTGCTGACTCCACAGGCTGTACCAGCCATTGTCCAGCGCCTCTAGGTTGCCCAGATAATTCCCTGTACCCAAAATGGCCGGGAAAATGGGTAGCACCAGAAAAGCCAGCCACACCGGAGATCTGCGACACTTTTGAATTTCTGCTTTCAGACAACGCAGCAGCATGTCTCATACCTCCTTTCGCACGAACAGAGTTCGGCCTACGATGAGGAATACCGCCGCCCAGATCAGCAGCAAGACAAGGTCCAGAGGTTGGGGCCACCGCCAATAGAACCGTGTCACCCTGGTAGCTGCGTTCCAGTCCATACCCACCAGAGACAGAAGTCCGTAGTATCCCCATGGTACACACCGGATCAAAGCTGGTGGAAACAGCATGGAGAGGATGCCCAGAAAGCTGCCCGAAATGCCGCATATCAAAGCAGCAGCCTGATTGGCAAAGCGCAGGGATAGTCCCTGTTGAAGGGCGTAGACCATCATGGACACCGCCCATGAGATTAGGGTGAATAGTCCAAACCGTCCCCAAGGAATAGGTCCCTGAAACCCCTGCGCAATCCATACACCCAGAAACAGCCCCGAGCGAAGAACCAGCAGAACAACCAGTACCAGAGCACCCCAGCCCAGTTTGGCGGTATAGAGGCTGCTTGGAGAAACCATGGTCTCCAACAGCTTCCAAGTGCTGCCCTTATGCTCCAGTTCGCAGCTGCGGCTGGTCAGAGTGGCCACGCTGAGGGGCAGGACGATGGCGTCTACCGTGGACAGATTGTAGAGCAAGAGCATCCAGCCCCATTGCAAATCCTCGGCATCTTGCCGGGTGAAGAAAACGCCCATCCAGATAAGCTCTATTGCCAGTACGGCAGCGCACACCAGAACAATTTTCCGACGGCGGCATTTGTAAAATTCCAGCTTCAGCAGCTTCACAGGCTCACCGCCTTTCCGGTCAATTCCAGGAAGATGTCCTCCAGACTCTTCTGTCGCTCTTCTAGTCGTACCACGCCTAAATGATTCTCCGTCAGAAAGCGGGTGATCTGGGCGGCAATCTCGTCAGAGAGAATGGGGAGGAGCAGATAGTTATCCTCTTCCTGACAGGGTATCGACTGTTCGGCAAGCAGACTGCGGGCGACCGCATTATTGGTGGTTCGCAGGGCCAAATGATGTTGACTGCGGCTATGTAAAGCCTCCAAGGTGTCCTGAAATACCAGTTCACCCTCCCGGATGATGGCGACATGGTCGGCCATTTGGTCGATCTCGCTCAAAAGGTGGCTGGACACCACTACCGTCATGCCGAACCGTTCAGGCAGGGCGCAAATCAGCTCTCGCATTTCCTGAATGCCCGCCGGGTCCAGACCGTTGGTAGGCTCGTCCAGAATGAGCAGCTTAGGGTATCCCAGCAACGCTGCCGCCAGCCCTAACCGCTGCTTCATTCCTAAGGAATACTGGGCTACTTTCTTTCCGCGCTGACCGTCCAGTCGGACGATTTGCAGCACTTCCTGAATGTTTTTCTCCGGTATGTTTCGAAGCGTTTGGACAATGCGCAGGTTTTCTTCACCGGTGAGGTGACCGTAGTAGCTGGGGCTTTCAATCAGGCTTCCAACCTGACGCAGTACTGACAGACGGTTTTTCTGGTCCATGTTCTTTCCCAACACCCGGATGTCGCCTGCTGTGGGGCGCACCAAACCTAAAATCATTTTCAATGTGGTGGATTTTCCGGCTCCGTTGGGGCCGAGGAAGCCGTAAATGCTGCCTTCGGGTACATTCAGGTCTAAATGTGCTACCCGCAGGGCATTCCCGTATTGTTTGCATAGATCGCATGTTTCGATGATGTTCATAACAAGACCTCCTTGTGCTATCTATCCTAGCTGTTCTGCCTTACGCGCTCATGAAGCCTACCTTACGATTACCTGAAATCAGGGCAGGCGGCTGGACTGGTCGAAACTGTTTCTTTATAATAGAGATAGCTGAGAACAAAGGAGGCCGGCTGCATGACCTATCGTATTTTGATTGTCGATGATGAGCTCACCCTTCAGAACATGGTGCAGGAAATTCTAAGGCAGGCAGGCTATGAGACGGAGGTGGCCCTGTCCTGTGCCCAAGCCCTCGAACGGTTTCGTGCTGCAGTTCCGGACGCGGTGCTGCTGGATGTGATGCTCCCAGACGGTGACGGTTTTGCTCTCTTGGGAAAAATCCGTCAGGTGCGGGATGTTCCGGTTTTGTTTCTCTCCGCTCGGGATGAAGATGAGGCACGACTTCGGGGATTGGGGCTTGGAGCGGATGACTATATTACTAAGCCCTTTTTGCCGCAGGAGTTATTGCTCCGTCTGCGAGCGGTGCTGCGCCGGGTTTATCGAGAAGAAAGACATGCGGTGCGGCTGGGAGAGGTTGAGATTGACTGGGGCAAGGGAACGGTACGACGGGGCAGGGAAGAGATTGCCCTCACTGCCAAGGAGTTCGCTTTGCTCCGCAAACTATGGGAGGAGCGCGGAAATATCGTCACCATTGATGCGCTGTGTGCTGCTTTATGGGACGGGCCTCTGGTGGGCTATGAAAACACCCTTATGGTTCACATCCGACGCCTGCGGGAAAAGGTGGAAACTGATCCATCTCACCCGAAATTTTTATTAACAGTGCGGGGACTGGGGTACCGGCTCCGGCGGGAGGGGACGACATGAAGCTGCGCAGTTTATTAAAAGGAGCCATGCTGGTGGCAGTCTCGGCGCTTCTCATCGTTGCCGTGACGCTATTGGGGCTGGTTGCCTTTATTTACTACAACTCAAACGGCGGCCGAGATTGGAATATACCCATGGAAAAACTCTCCAGCACCTTGCTCTGGGATGGAACGGCCTATTCTTTTACAGGAGATGAGCTGCTGGAAAAGGATCAATGGGCCATTTTGCTGGATCAGGAGGGACAGGTGGTGTGGTCCCTGCGCAAGCCAGACGATGTGCCGGAGCGGTATACTGTCTCGGAAGTTGCTTCTTTTACCCGGTGGTATCTGAGCGATTACCCGGTTCAGTGTCGGGTGCGGGAAGATGGTGTGTTGGTCGTGGGTTCGCCCAAAGGAAGCGTGTGGAAGCACGATATCGCTATGGATACGCAAGCTCTGCTGCAAACACCCATCTGGTTTCTAGGCTTTTTTCTGCTAGCGCTCGGCAGTGTGCTGGGGCTTGCTTGGGTGGTGCTACGCCGCTGGTTTCGGCAGGAACAGCAAGTGCGGGATGCAGCTCGATCGGATTGGATCAACGGGGTTTCTCACGATATACGTACCCCTCTTTCGGTGGTCATGGGTTATGCAGCCCAATTGGAAGAAGCGCCGGACTTGGCGCAGGAACACAAGAGGCAGGCCTCCGCCATTCGTGCCCAGAGCCAGATGATCCGGGATTTGGTGAACGACTTGAATCTGACAATGCGCTTGGACTGTGAGATGCAGGCACTGCGGAAAGAACCTCTCCAGCCCGCGGCCTTTTTGCGGCAAACAGCAGCGGATTTCCTTAATGGCGGCATGGGTTCTGGCTTTGACTTTGAGATCGATCTTCCGGACACACCTCTGCCTGAGATTAAAGCTGATCCATTTCTATTGCGACGGGCGGTGAACAATCTGCTCATTAACTGTGTGCGGCACAACACACCGGACTGTTCCATTTGTCTAGGGGGCAGGGAAGAGGGAAAAGAGCTCATCCTATGGGTAGAGGGTGGAACCATGGCGGGAACAGTACAGATGGACTCCTCCCAGCCGTCTGAGCCTGACGGTGGGGCAGCTCACGGCACAGGGCTTCGGCTGGTGGCTCAAATCGCTGCTGCCCACGGCGGCAAAGCGGAGTTTCACAACGGCACGCCCTATCGGTGTGAGCTACGGTTGCCGGTAAAAGAATAAAACCAAAGTTGCGGAATACGAAAAAGCACATCGGCAGAATGGCAGAACGCCATCTGATGGATGTGCTTTTCTTTTTTTTATTTCTCAGGGCTGCTGTCCTTGTACCGCACGCAGGATTCGATGATGTCGGCAATCATCTCCACCTCATCCGCGCAGTCCTGCCGTAGCCACTCTTTGACAATGGCGATGATACCCTCCACATAGTAGGCAATGTAATAGGGGCGGTGAGCGGCTGGGATATCAAACCGCTCCAGTATGGGGCCAAGGATATGCTGCTTTAACTCTCCATATCGTGCATGGGTCTGCATACTGCTTGGATTTCGGAATGCCGCCCGGTAGACCTTTTTGTTGTCACGGATGAAGCAAAGATAGGGGAGAAGATATTCCTGGGTGACCAACACCAGATCTTCCCGCTTTCGGCTGCCCACATTCCCCAGAATTTCATCTTCCTCTTGGGGGAAATAGGAAAGGAATCTCTGGTTGATCATCTCCAAGGTCTCACTTACCAGATCCGCAATTGTCTCATAGTGCAGGTAGAAGGTGGAACGGTTCACTCCAGCTTGATGACAGATCTCCTTCACCGTGATATATTCCAAATCCTTTTTCTCCAGCAGTGCGATGAGCGCTTCGTCCATTCGCAGGGCGGTATTGAAGTATTTGCTTTCGGATTTGTTCATCTGCCGCCCTTCTCTCTGCTTATTCTGCCGATTCACTGATTTCCCGGGCCAGCTGCATGATCTCAAAAGCATGCTTTTCCTTTCCGGATCGCAGGAGCTTTTTGTAGATGGGGTAGTTCAGGCCAACCCCGACGATGCCCAGAATGCCCAGAAGAATCCCGGCGCTCGTCATCAGGATGCCGCCCCCTCCGATCACCTGCATGGAAAGACACATCCCCAGACCGAGGAACAGCGTCATTAGAACGCCAAAGCTATACGCAAAGATATTGGCTGGCCCCTTGGCTTTTCGGTCCAGCTTTTTCAGGGCGACGACCTTGGAGGTATCTTTGGGAGCGTACTCATTGGCGATGGCTTCTGCAAAAATTTTATCTGTGTTCATGGCAATAGCTCCTTTTATGATCGGTTCTTTGATTCTCTGCAGCTGCTGATATGATCATAGAGGAGGAAAGGTCAAAAGAGAACAACACGGTTTGCGCTTCGTGCTGATTTCAAACAATTTGTCTTTTCGGAACCAACCGCACCTGACTTTTTTTGCAGTGCAGTAGGGGTGAGTCCATGAAACCGGGCAATACCCTTCTAAAATCAGCATACCGAAAATCAGCGGCGCCTATCTGATTTTCCGTGTTCAGGTTTGTTCGGTGATGCTTATATAGCACAGTCATTGTAATTGCTTTTTTTGGAAAACACTTTATGCTTTTTTTCGCGTCATAAAAATGCCGACAAGAGCCGCAATCAGGATAATAGGCGCTAACCTGACGAACAACCACTCAAATGCGTGAAAAATCACTCCCGCAACGGCAAGTTCTGGGTCACCATAATCCCAACCCAAATAAGGACTATTAACTACGATTAAGAACGCAGAAACGGCTGCTATGATCACACATGCTAAGATGAACAGCCAATGCAGGATTTTTCTTCTTAGTGTCTTTCGCTGTGCTAGCTGTAGATTGATGATCTCCAATTTTTCAGAGATCGCTTTTATGGCATCAGCTTCCTCCTCCACAACAGTCTCTCCAAGTAAAGTGCTCACGGGTGTCTCAAGCGCTTCCGATAGGGAGATCAACAGATCGGAATCCGGGACGGACAAGCCTTGCTCCCATTTAGAAATCGTTTGCCGCACCACATTCAGCTTCACAGCAAGTTCTTGCTGGGAGAGCCCCTTTGATTTTCTGATTGCCTTTATGTTTTCGCTTAACATGATGGATCACTCCTATTCACTCAGGTGTTACCGCAATTGTAAGGGATATGGCCCGTTGCTGCAAGCAACATATACTAACATTGCTTATTTCAGCAATTCCTTTCACAGATCATCCAGATACCGATCCTGCAGGTGATACCCAGCCTGTCGGATCTGCTCTAGCAAAGGCAGATGGTGATCTGCTGGTATGAACTGTTGGAGTCGTTTCCGCCGCATCCGGTGAGCAGCAGTACAAAAACCCAAAGTGTGGGTACGATTTATTTTATTTGAGTACCTCCAAAAGTTTTGCTGCAAAGGTTCTGTGTCCCTGCGCCGTGAAATGCACTCCGTCATAGGCAAGGGGAATATCCCAGTCCCCGACGTCGGCAAAGCGGATACCAAGTCGTTGGGCAGGGGCATCACAGTACTCAGCAAAGGTGCGGGAATCATCCATGAGCTGCTGGCTGGATACCCATTCGCCCAGCGCCATGGGCGGAGGCGCGATCAGTAGAATTTGATCGGGCTTCAGCGATAGGCCGGAGAGAAAGCCCTCCAATTTGCCGGCAGCATCTTCCGGGCTGCAGCCTTGGAGTAGAGCATTGGTGCCCAACATGAGAATGAGTAGGCCAGTGTTTTTTTGGGGGGAAAAACGGGTGTCAGTCTGGGTTCTGCCCCATATTACAGACCTCCCGGCCGGTTTCGGCGGTCAGAATATCTACTCACCGACTGTCTGCGTCATAACGATCGCCTAACAAAGAGTGAGGATCGTATCCGTAGGTGTTAGAATCACCAAAGCAGATAACTTTCATTTCACTATCCCTCCAGTAGCCTGATTTAAGTGCTAAATGTAGAAAAACCGCCTGAATAGGCGGTTTTTCTAAGAAAGGTGGTCCGAGTGACAGGATTCGAACCTGCGGCATCCTGCTCCCAAAGCAGGCGCGCTACCAACTGCGCTACACCCGGTTATAGATTTATAGCGAAAGCATTTTGATTAATCGTGATATCTTAATAACTATACCAAACAATGTGCAATAATGTCAATATAAAATATGCAAAATATTAGACTTGCGCAAAATATTATACTTGTGTCACAAAATGAGATATACGAAAAATTTGTCATAGATGTTATGCATATTCTCAGTATTGTGACACATAGCCACAAAAATTATCGGTTGATGACATTCATTTGAAGTCCCTGCATGACATCCAATGCTTTATTGTGAAGCACAGGATCAAAACTGCGGCACAATGCAGCGTCGACCGTAATTTGTGCCTCCGGCCACTGAGCCTGCAAAAGAATAGCGTTGGAGATTACGCACATGTTAGTTACGACGCCCACTACCAATATTTCGCGAAGGTTGGGTAATTCCTGTCCCAAAGCGCAAAGGTCAGTAGGGGACATACCGAAGGTGTTTTTGCAAACGGTGTGGATCTGATGATTGGCACAGGTTTCACAGCAGATTTCCTGCGTCTTGCCATATAGCCGCCAGCCGGTTTCCTTTGGATTACAGTGCGGAATAGGCAAAGCACGACCTTCCCGTGTTTCCAAATAATATTCGTCATGCGTATCATAAGTGAACAATACATGATCTCCTTGGGCAAGGTAGGTCTGCACCAAATGCGCAATACCGTTATCAATGGCTGCTGCGCCCTCAAACCCTAAAGAACCGGTGACAAAATCATTTTGATAATCGATGACTGCCAGCAGTTTTGAAACCTGATGCATTTTTCATTCCTCCAATTTGATGCTACTATCATATCATAATTTTGTGGAAGCAACAACGAATTTATTGCATGATGTGGTTTTGTCAATTATAATGGACAAAGAATACGCATACCTTTTCATGACGGAGGTGTGCGCAGTGAGACAACGATGGAAAAAATACATACTGGGCTGCGTGTTGCTGGTGATAGCTGTTCTTTTGGCATGGACGACAGGGGAACAAGTGGTTCAGGCTATTGCGCAAAACCATTCGGCGCGCACGTTGGTGATTGACGCCGGGCACGGCGGATTTGACGGCGGCGCGATTGGTTCCAACGGAACGACGGAGCAGGACATCAATTTAAGTATTTCCAAGCGTGTGCAGCTGCTGGCATCGTTCTTTGGTGTCCAAACCGTGATGACGCGAGAAGATACAAATGCGCTGGACTATGATCCGTCTCGTCCTGTGCGGGAGAACAAAATCTCCGACATAAAGGCACGCGAACAGATTGTTGCACAAACATCCAATCCGGTTTTTCTCAGCATCCATTTGAATAAGTTCAGCGATGCGCAGTACCACGGCGCGCAGGTTTTTTATTCGACCAATCACGCAGGCGGCTGTGCGTTGGCGGAGCTTTTACAGGATGCGTTGATTACCGGCTGCGACCCGGATAATACAAGGCAAGCCAAACCGGCAGACCAGAGCATCTATTTGATGAAAGTGTTGGATTGTCCGGCGGTGATCGTGGAATGTGGATTCTTATCCAATCCCGCAGAAGAGGAACTGCTTGGCAATTCGGAATATCATAAAAAGCTGGCCGCCAGTATCGTGACTGGATATCTTCGGTACGAAAGCGGCGTTTAACGGAGGAAGTATGAAACAGAAAACCGTATATCTTTGCAGTGATTGCGGCTATGAAAGTCCCAAATGGTTTGGCAAATGTCCTTCCTGTGGGGCATGGAACACCATGAGCGAATTTAAGGTCAAGCCGGAGTCGGCTGCACGCGGCACGGATACATTTCAGCGCGGAGCATCGCGTCCCACGCTGCTCAAGGATATTGACAGCGGCGACGAAAGCCGGTTTCACTCCGGTATCGGAGAACTAGATCGGGTACTGGGCGGCGGTGCTGTACACGGCTCCTTTGTATTGGTGGGCGGCGAGCCGGGGATCGGAAAATCCACGCTTTTGCTGCAAATGTGTCAGGAAATGTGCAAATCTGCGCGCGTCTTGTATGTGTCCGGAGAAGAATCGCTTCGGCAGATCAAGCTGCGTGCCGCACGGCTGCATATCTCCTCTCCTGATCTGTATATCCTTTCGGAAACCGATATGGAGCAGATCATTGCGGAAACCGAGCAAATGGCACCTGATATTCTGATTGTGGATTCCATTCAAACGGTGTATAAACGGGATTTGACGGCGGCGCCGGGAGGCACGACGCAAATCAAAGAATGCGCCATGAGCCTGATGCAGTATGCCAAAAACAAGAATGTGACTATTTTTATCGTGGGTCATGTCAACAAGGAAGGTACTCTTGCGGGCCCAAAGATTTTGGAGCACATGGTGGACTGCGTGCTCTATTTTGAAGGGGAGACAACAGGGCCGTTCCGTTGCCTGCGCGCCGCGAAAAACCGCTATGGTTCTACAAACGAAATCGGCGTGTTTGAAATGAGCGATCACGGCCTGCTGGAGGTGCAGAATCCTTCCGCTGCCATGTTGGCCGGACACCCGCAGGGCGCATCCGGCAACTGCATTGCCTGCGTGATGGAGGGCAGCCGCCCGCTTCTGGCGGAAGTGCAGGCGCTGGCAGCGAAAACGCAATTTGGTGTGCCGCGGCGCACGGCGGCGGGTGTGGACTATAACCGCATGGTGCTGCTGTTGGCGATTCTCGAAAAGCGATGCGGGTTGTTTCTTTCATCCTCAGATGTGTATGTCAATGTGGTAGGCGGCATGCGGCTGGACGAACCGGCGGTAGACCTGCCGATGGTCTTGTCGATTGCATCCAGCTTTCGGGATAAGCCGCTGCCGGAAGGCGTGATGAGCTTTGGCGAAATCGGTTTGACTGGAGAATTGCGCGCGGTCTCCAATGCCGCGCAGCGCATCAACGAAGCGTATCGGTTGGGCTTCCACACTTGCGTTATGCCGATGCAGGAAATTGATGAGGAACTGACGAAAAAAATGAATATTGTGCGTGCAAAGACAGTCGCAGACGCAATTCGTGCGGTGCTGTGAGCAAAACCAGTTTTTGCATGTGTAAAACCGGCCGCTTCGCCGCAGACTAACGACAGTCTTGCGGCGGGAGGTCGGTTTTTTGTGGAAAAAAAGGCGCGGATGGTGTTGGGCGCAACGGCAATCATATTGTGCATATTGACCTTCTGGTCATGGCAGAAGCGTACACCTGCACCAACCGCCGTGCGGACAGCGGTAGCTACGGTGCAGGACATTTACAACAGCATTACCGTTTCGGGAAAGATCGAGGCGGCTGACAGCACGGTTGTGGCACCGTCGGCCGATGCGGTGGTGACAACTGCTTATGCATCGGTTGGAGAAACGGTGGAGGAAGGAGATATCCTCTGTGTGATGCAGCCAGCCAGTCAGGCAAATCTGCAGTTGCAGGATAGAATACAGGCAGCGTGGAGTGCCGTTGTAAGCGGTGAAGCACAATCTGTGCAGGCAAAGGAGGATCTGGTGCTGCGCGCGCCGGTTTCCGGAACGGTTTTAGAGATACCGGAGACAGGGGAGAGTGTGTTTGCTAATGTACCCTGCATCCGTATTTCCGATCTGGATTGCTTACAGGTACGCGCACAGTCCCCGGAAATCTATGCGGGAGATCTGAAAGAAGGCCAACGGGCAAATGTGACGGTTTCCGCTTTGGAGGATACGGTGTTTGGCGCAGAGGTGAAAAGTCTGTCGCCGGTGGCAGCACGTGCAATCAGTCTGACGGGAGAAAGCAGCGAAGCAACGGTGGAGGCACTTTTGGACTTGACGGGGAATGAGGATGGACTGCGACCGGGATATTCGGCCACCGTAAAAATTTTTACAGATTATCATCCAGATGCGATTGCTGTGCCGATGGAAGCAATTTGTCAGCGGGGGGAACAGGAATATGTGTTCTGTGTGGAGAATGGCAGAGCAGTGCAGCGGGCAGTAAAGACCGGATATATGCTCGCATCCATGACGGAAATATGTGAAGGCGTGGAAGCGAATGCACAGGTGATTTTATCGCCGCCAGATTCGCTGTCAGACGGTGACTTGGTCGAGGTGACAGCATGAGGGGCGCGGATTTGCTGCGACTGGCTGTCGGCAATCTGCGTGAAAACCCGCTGCGCACCATTTTGTGTGCACTGTCCGTCGCAGTTGGAACCGGTGCGCTGCTGCTGATTGCAGCAATCGGAATGTTGGGACAGGAAAAGGTGAGCGAGGGGCTGAAAACGCTTGGCGTCAGCGGACTTACCGTATATCTGGAGGATCACGGAGCGGGCAATCCGCTCTCTGCCGAGTTGGCAGACCGCATGGAACAGGCAGTAGCAGAGATTGACAGCGTGATGCCGATCAAGGCGAAGTCAGGCACCGTCCGAGCAGGGCACACTAGCGAGGATGTACTCTTTTTGGGCGCAGATGAACGGCTGGGGGAAGTGATGCAGCTCGAATTGTTGGCAGGCTCTCTGCTCAGTGCACAGCAGGCGGAGTATGCCAAGCCGGTTGCGGTTGTTGGGGACGAATTGGCACAGGCGTTGTATGGGCGGGACAACATCGTCGGCCGCACAATTCGGGTGCGACTCGATGGACAGGATCAGTATTTCACCGTGTGCGGGGTCGTCAAAGCGCAGACAAGCGCGTTTGGGTCGCTTGCTTCGTCGTTTGCACCGCATTTGGTCTATATTCCGTATTCTTGTCTGGCAACAGCACAGGACAACGCAGATCAGGTTTTCGTGCAATGTGCGGCAGAAGCGGATTTGTCTGCTGTCAGCGATCAGATAGCACGATATCTCAACGGATATGGTCAAGTAGATGGTACGGTTCGGGTACAGAATATGTCCGGCATGGTGGATACAGTGAATCGCTTGGCAAATCTGGGCGTAGTGCTATTTGCAGCGGTCGGCGCAATTACACTTTGCGTTGCGCTGATTGGTGTGCTGTGCAGTATGCTGGCAGCGGCATACGAAAAAACAGGAGAAATTGGTATACTGCTCGCGCTCGGCGCGCAGACGCAGGATATTCGTCGGGTATTTTTGCTGCAATCTGCGCTGCTGTGTCTATGGGGCGGCTTGTGTGGTATGGGTATCGTGCTGGCTATACTATACGGAACAATTTCTCTTTTACCGGATTGGCGCATGATAATAGGTCTGTTTGTTTTATGCCTGTCTTGTGGTATCATTGCAGGACTGCTGCCGGCTGTGCGTGCGGCGCGGCTGGACCCGATTGAAGCGATGCGGAAATAACCCTTTTCTTTCTTTTTGCTGTGTGGTATGATAATCAAAGAAAAGAAAGAAAAGGGGATGGATCATCCAAATGCGCCATATCATTGATTTGTGCGATCTGACGGAGAAAGAATTTTCCGACTTATATAAGCTGACCACAAACATCATTGACCGCCCCGAGGGATATACAGATGCTTGTCGCGGTAAGGTGTTGGGCAGCCTGTTTTATGAACCCTCTACCCGAACCAATCTGTCGTTTTCTACTGCGATGATGCGTCTGGGCGGCAGCGTGGTCGGCTTTTCCGATCCGGGTTCCTCGTCAACAACAAAAGGCGAGACCCTGAAGGATACGATCAATATGGTCTCCAGCTATGCGGATATGATCGTCATGCGCAATCCGCGTGAGGGTGCGGCAAAAGCAGCGTCCATGTATTCTTCTGTGCCGGTTATCAACGCAGGTGACGGTGGCCATTTGCACCCGACACAGACACTAACGGATATGGTGACCATTCTGCGCATGCGCGGCGCGGCGGATGATATGAAGATCGGCTTGTGCGGCGATTTGAAATACGGCCGCACGGTACATTCCTTGCTGCACTTCCTCGAGCGATATCACAATGTGCAGATTTATCTGATTGCGCCGGACGTGCTGGGTCTGCCGGATTATATGATCCAGTTCCTCAAAGAGCATGATATGCCGTTTTGCGAAGTCAAGAGCATTGATGAGGCGCTGCCGGAGCTGGATGTGCTGTATATGACGCGCATTCAGCGGGAACGGTTTGTGACTGCGGAGGAATATCAAAACCTCGAGGGGAATTATCAGCTCACGGCAGAAAAACTCAAGCGTGCGAAAAAAGATATGCTGATCCTGCATCCGCTGCCGCGTGTGGATGAAATTGCGCAGGATGTGGACGATGACCCGCGTGCCGTTTACTTCCGTCAGGCGCGCTTCGGTATGTTTGGACGTATGGCGCTGCTGCTTACGCTTTCCAAGCTGCCGTTTATCCGCGCGGGACATCAGGATATCGGGGCGCATGGCGTTAAGTGCTCGAATCATAAATGCATTACCAAGACAGAATCTTATCTGCCGTTGGAAGGGAAAGTAGGCGAGCGTTGCCCGTATTGTGACGCATCGCTGGAAATGCTCCTTTAATTGAATAACTCAACACACCGTTTGTTGTGTCGCTTGGTAAACGTGGCAAATTATATGAATGCGAAAGTCCGGTTCAGAATAAAACTGAACCGGGCTTTTCTTGTGCGTGATAGGCATTACGCAAATCTTTAATTATTCTCATATTTCACAAAAGGGGGACATATTGTTAGATAGGAGCGCAGTGAAAAGGAGGAGACAGTACGAATGGAACTAAATCAAACAAGCATCCATTACTATGA
>NZ_CAWVCU010000080.1:0-8567 GCF_963927765.1 uncultured Agathobaculum sp.
GGGACAGGCCGGGCATAGAGTAGGACAGGTGATGCAAATGGAAGTAAAACAGGACGGAATGTTTATGCAGGCGATTGGCTGTCTGCCCCCGCCGCGTGCGGCGGAACTGGCGCGGCTGGATGGGCAGCAGGCGGTGGAGGAGGTTCGTCTGCGCGTAGGGCGGCCACCAGCCGTGCGCACGGCGACTGGCGAGCGGGAGACGGATTTCCCGCCGGTCACGGCGTCGGAGCTGCGCGAGACGCTCAGCCGGGCGGCGCGGTATTCGGTACATAGCTATGCCGAAAGCTTGCGGCATGGGTTTGTGACGATTGGCGGCGGCCATCGGTTGGGGCTGTGCGGCACAGTAGCTGAGGAAAACGGACAGGTGATCGGGGTACGCGGGTTGTCGTCGGTCAATCTGCGCGTGGCGCGGCAGCGGTCGGATGTGGACGAGATCATCCGGCCATGGATTGGAACGGAAAGGCCGCGGAGTGTTTTGCTGTTGTCACCGCCCGGCTTTGGCAAGACAACACTGCTGCGCGAATGGGTGAGGCTGGTATCGGACGCGGGGCATCCGGTCGCCGTGGCGGATGAACGCGGGGAGATCGCGGCACTCGCAGACGGCGCGCCGCAGTTTTCGGTCGGCAGATGCACGGATGTGCTGGAAAACTGCGCAAAGCGGCAGGCGGCGCTCATGCTGCTCAAGACCATGTCGCCCGAGCTGATTGCCTTTGACGAAATCACTGCGCCAGAGGATGTGGAGGCGGTTTCTCTGTGTGCCCATTGCGGCACAGCGGTGCTGGCCAGCGCGCATGCGGCGGATGTGGACGATCTGTGCCGCAGGCCGCTGTACCGTGCGCTGCTGGAGCTGCATGTGTTCGAGCGGGTGGTTATCATCACAAGGGACGAGGGAAAACGGCAGTATCGGATGGAGGAATTGGAGGGAGACATATGCTCAAGCTGATGGGTTCGGTGATGATATTCGGCGCTTGCGCGGCGCTTGGGCTTTCTGCGCGGCAGGGACTGCGGCGTCGCGTGGCGGCAGCGGATGCGATGCTGCTGGCGCTGAGTCTGATGAGCGGCGAAATTTCCGGCCGCCGCACGCCTGCGCCGGAGATCATCGGCCAGCTGGCCGAGAGCGATAACCGGATTATCTGCACGGTGTTCCGCCATTTGCAGCGGCGGCTGCGCGAGGAAAACGGTTTGTCGCTGGGGTATTTGTGGCGCGCCTCGCTGCGCGACTGTCGGGATCAGGTCGGACTGGGACAGACGGAGTGCGAAATTCTGTCCGAAGCGGCGGCATGGCTCGGCCGGTATGATGCGGATGAGCAGGTGGCAGGTCTCGAGCAGATTGCGCGCAGGCTGGCAGCGGCGCGCGATACCGCAGCGGGAGAACTGCAAAACAAGGGGAATTTGTACCGCACCTGCAGCATTGCGCTGGGCATTCTGGTGGTGCTGGTGCTGATCTGAGGACGGAGGAACATATGGACGTTGATCTGATTTTCCGGATTGCGGCGGTCGGTATTCTGGTGGCAGTGCTCGGCCAGCTGCTGACACGGTCGGGACGGGAGGAACAGGCGCTGATGACCACGCTGGCGGGACTGATCGTCGTGCTGATGCTGATCGTGCAGGAGATCAGCCAGCTGTTTTCGATGATGAAAAGCGTGTTCGGGTTTTGAACAGCCTGATCGCGGCCTGCGGGCTGGTGCTGCTGGTGTTGGTGCTGTCGATGACGCTCAAAAAGGATGCGCCTGCGATCGCGTTCCTGCTGACGCTGACGGCGGGTGTCCTCATCCTGCTGCGGGCTTTCGCGCTGGTGGGCGGTACCATGCAGCGGTTTTCCGGTCTGCTTGCGCAGGGCGGCATCACGCAGAGCCTGTACTTGCCGGTGCTCAAGACGGTCGGCGTGGCGGTCGTGGTGCGTATCATGAGCGCATTGTGCCGGGACAGCGGGCAGTCTGCGCTTGCGGCAAAGCTGGAAATCATGGGCGCAGTACTGGCGCTTTCCATGTGCCTGCCGCTGCTCGAGCAGGTGCTTGTGCTGGTGGCAGACTGGACGATATGAAAGGGAACGGACAATGAAAAAGGTGTTTGCAGTGCTGCTGGTGCTGCTCGCATGCATGACGGCGGCAGCTGCGGCAGAGGGAGAGGGCGCGGCGCAGGGAGATACCCTGCTTGGGGCTGTGCCGGGGGAGCAGCGCGCGTATCTGGACGGCATTGACATGGACATGGCGGACGAGTTGGGGGCTTCGTTTGCCCGTCTGCTCGAGAACACGGCAGAGGACAGCCACAGCGCACTTAAAAATGCGCTGAATGGACTGATACGGGTGGCGATCGTGGTGGTGCTGACCGCAGTCGGACGGGGCTTTTCCGCAGCGGCGGGCGGCGCGGCGGATGCATGGATCGACATGGCGGGTGCGCTGGGATGTGTGGCGGTACTGCTGCAGGATTTCACTGGCGTGCTCGCGCTGTGCCGCGAAACGCTTTCCGAGATCAGCCTGTTTTCCGGCACGTTACAGCCGGTGCTGGCAACCGTTTTGTCGGCAGGTGGGAACGCAGCGACGGCGACCGCTTTGCAGGTGGCGACGATGGTGGTGTTCGATATCGTGATCCGGCTGATTAACGTGCTGCTGGTGCCTGCGGCTTGCGCCTATCTCGCTGTGGTCGCGGTGGATGCGGCGACCGGCAACGGCATGCTGCACGGCATTGCGGACGGCATCAAGGGCTTGACCTCGGGGGCGCTCAAGCTGATCCTGACCGTATTCACGGCTTATCTGACTATTGCGGGCGGGGTATCGGGCAGCGTAGACCGCATGGCGCTCAAAACAGCGAAATTCGCGGTTTCGGGTGCAGTGCCTGTGGTCGGCGGCGTGATTTCGGACGCGACTGAAACGGTGCTTTCCGGCGCGGCGCTGTTGCGCAGCTCGATCGGTGTGTTCGGCACGCTGTGCGTGACGGCGATTTGCCTCATTCCATTCCTGCGCGTGGGCGCAAGCTACCTGTGCTATAAAGCAGGCGCGGCGGTGCTTTCACCGCTGTGCTCGAACAGCCTACGGCAGATGCTGGAAGGGGTGAGCACGGGATTTGGCCTGCTGCTCGGTATGCTGAGCACCTGCTGTCTGATTCTGTATTTGGAGCTGGTTTATGTGGTTGCGATGGTGAAGCCAATATGAGTGAATTGTTTCATACCATTCTGCTGCGCGTCACGCTGGCTGGTGTGGCGTCCGCAGTGGCGCTGCGTGTGGTGGAAGGCGGCGCGCTGCGCGAGATCGTCAAACTGGCAGCAGGGCTGCTGATGCTGCTGGCGCTGCTTCAGCCGCTGGCAGGATTGCGTCTGACCGGCTGGGACGGCATGCAGGACGGCGCGCTTGCAGGCGTAGACGTGGATGCGATACGGGAGCAAAATGCACAGACGACCATGAGCACGGTCGCGGCCAGCATTGCGGATGCGCTCGAAAGCAGCGCGCAGGCCAAAGGCTTTGACTGTTCGGTACATGTGACGATGGAGAACGACGAAAACGGGATTTTACAGGTGGGAAAGGTAACGGTGTATTATCAAAGCACGGACGCGGCGCGGTTGGATGAGCTGAAAACGCTGGTGACTGAGGGCTGCGGTGTGGATGCGGACAGACAGGAGTGGGTGACACAATGAAAGAACAATGGAAGGCATGGCTGGGGGCTGCGCAGCAAAAGGTTGTGCCGCTCGCGGTCAAATATCGCGCGGTGCTGATTGTGCTGCTGGCGGGCGTGCTGCTGCTGGCTTCGGGAGGGCATGGCGCAAAAGAGGAGGCGGTGGCATCGGATACCTCTGCCGAGTCGTCTTCATTCGACCTTGCCGCATTTGAGCAAGCGCTGTGTGACAAGTTGGCCGCGGTGGACGGCGTAGGGCGGGTCGAGCTGATGCTGTCGCTCGAGCAGAGCGGCGAAGCAGTTTACGCAGTCAACACCCGCCAGACGACCGGCATGGACAGCAGCCAAAGCTATGAGAGCGATTTGACCATTCTCAGCGACGGCAGTTACGGGGAAAAGCCCGTCACGGTCAAAAATCTGCTGCCGACGTTTCGTGGCGCGGTCGTTTTGTGCGACGGCGCGGACAACGCGCAAGTGCGTCTGGCGGTGACGCAGGCGGTCAGCACGGTGTGTGGCATCGGTTCGGACAAAGTTACGGTTCTGAAAATGTCCGATGCATCATAAAACATAGTAACCAAATACAGGAGGGCGAGCAGTGATGAAAAAAATCAAGAAACGCGGCGCGGTATACGGTGTGATCGCGCTGCTGCTTTGCGCGGCGGTTTATTTAAACTGGAGCTATGTCGACGCGCCGGATGAGCTGCTGGTGGCAGGGCAGACCGATGCGGATACGACCGGGTCGGATACGGGAGAAACAGCAGGAACAGAGGGAGAGGATTATTTTGCCACCTCGCGCCTGACCCGCGAGCAGGCGCGTGATGAGGCGGTCAGCACGCTTCGCGAGCTGAGCGAGAGCGAGGACGCCGATCAGGCAGCCAAGGACGAGGCGGCGGCTCAGATCTCGGCGCTTGCGGATGATTCGGTTGCCGAGGCAAATATCGAAAGCCTGATCCGCGCCAAAGGCTATGCGGATGCGGTTGTAATGATTGGCGACAGCAGCGTGAACGTCGTGGTCGCGCCGCCGGACGGCGGATTGCAGGCGACCGATGTGACAGTCATTAAGGATATCGTGGTCAGCGAAACCGGCATGACCGCAGGACAGGTCAAGATCGTGGAAGCGGAGTAAGCGGCCATAGCGCCATAGCGCCATAGCGCGTATTTTTGCTTTGCATTTTGCCAAAACTGTGCTATAATCCGTTTAAAGGAGAGTGAGCACTATGGCGGATCACAAGGAATATTGGTCGACCGAGAGCGATCAGGGTTCCATCCGAATTTCTGAGGACGTTGTCGCGTCCATCGCGGCGCTGGCTACTTCGGAAACCGCAGGCGTGAGTGGATTGTATTCCACCCTGACCAGTGATATCGTGAGCTTTTTGAGCAAAAAGAACCTTTCCAAGGGCGTTCGCATTGAAATTGGCGAGGAAGGGACGGTCAAGATCGAGATCGGCTTCCTGGCGCTGTTTGGCCACAACATCTGTGAGGTGGCAAAGCAGGTGCAGGAGAGCGTGCGGTCATCGGTCGAATCCATGACCAGTCTGAAGGTCACCGAGGTCAATGTGCATGTCGGCGGCGTGACGTTCACACCCGCGCCGGCGGTTGAGGAACAGCCTGCGGAGCAGGAATAAAAACAGCATCGAAACGGCAAGGCGTGATCGCCCTGCCGTTTTCTTTTGCATGGGCGCGCCTTTTCGGGAATAGCACCTTGCAACTTTGGCGAAAATAGGATAAAATAAGCGTAACCGAAAAATGGGAGGAAACTGCCGCCGTGAGTGTGATGAGCAGAACAAAAGCAAGAGAAATTGCGCTGCACCTGATTTTTGAGATGGGGTTCCAGCAGTTTGAGGACGAAAATTTGGAAGAGCGGCTGGACGAGTCCATTATGGCTTCGATCAGCGGCGATATTGCGCTGTATGCAGGCAAGCTGTCGCCTGCGCAGACCGAGTACATCCGCGCGGTGGTCAAGGGCGTGGCCGCGCACCAGAATGAACTGGACGAGACGATCACGGCCTATTCTAAGGGCTGGAAGATCAGCCGCATGTCGCGCATGACGGTGGCGGTGCTGCGCCTTGCCATTTACGAGATGCGCTATGCGGAGGATGTGCCGGTAGGCGTTGCGATCAACGAGGCGGTCGAACTGGCCAAGGTATACGATACGGACGAGGCCGCTGCGTTCATCAACGGCGTGTTGGGTTCGGTCGCGCGTGCGACCAAGCCGGATGCAGTCCCGGCAGCCGATGCTGCGGCAGCTCCGACAGAGAATGCCGATGCCTGAGCGTTTTCTGGGGATCGACACCTCGAACTACCGGACATCGGCGGCAGTATATGACGCTGAAAACGGTGCGTGGCAAAATGAGGGCAGTCTGCTGACCGTGCCGGACGGTGCGATTGGTTTGCGTCAGTCGGATGCACTGTTTCAGCATACCGTTCATCTGCATGAGAAAATCGAAGCCCTGCCGCAGAGGGAGGTGCGCGCCATCGGCGTCAGCACCCGCCCGCGCGCGGTCGAGGGCTCGTATATGCCCTGCTTTCTGGCGGGTCAGAGCGTCGCGCGCAGCGCGGCGCATTTGCTATCTGTGCCCCTTTTTACCGTGTCGCATCAGCAGGGGCATATCGCGGCGGCAGCGCTGAGCGCGGGACGGCTGCATCTGCTGGACAAGCCGTTCCTCGCGTGGCATCTGTCGGGCGGAACAAGTGAGCTGCTGCATGTCATACCGGGGGCGGACGGCTTGCCGGACTGCACCTGTATCGGCGGCACGACCGACCTTGCGGCGGGACAGCTGATCGACCGCGCGGGTGCGCTGCTCGGATTGCCGTTTCCGTCTGGTGCGGCACTCGATGCACTGGCGATGGAGGCCGAGCCGGAAAAAGGCTACCGTCCTAAGGTGGCGGACTGCCGGTTTTCGCTTTCCGGTATGCAGAATCAGGTGGAAAACAAACATAAGACCGCGGAAGCCGCACAGATGGCGCGGTTTACGCTGGAAACGGTCGCCAATGCGGTCGTCAAAGCGACTGAGCAGGCGCTGAAACAATATGATTGCCCGGTTTTATGCGCGGGCGGCGTAATGGCAAGCCGCGTGCTGCGCGCGCGCATGCAGCAGACGTTCGGAGAGCGCGTCTCGTTTGCCGAGCCAGTGCTGTCGGGGGATAATGCGGTCGGCGTGGCGGTGCTTGCCGCGCGGCTTTATGAAAGGAACAAAACGTGAGTACGATTTATTCGGTCACACAACTCAATAACGAAATCAAGGAATTGCTGGACACCGTGCCGGGATACAGCAATCTGCTGGTGCAGGGCGAGATATCTAACTATAAAGCACATTCCTCGGGGCATCACTATATGAGTCTCAAGGACGAGGATGCATCCATCAACGCAGTGATGTTTCGCTCGAACGCGGTGCACCTCAAATTCCGGCTGGAAAACGGCATGAAGGTCATTGTGCGGGCGCGCGTCAGCTCGTTCCCGCGCACGGGGCAGGTGCAGCTTTATATTTCTGAGGTGATTCCGGACGGTGCGGGTACGCTCAATTTGGCTTTCGAGCAGCTGAAAGCCAAATTGCAGGCGGAGGGTTTGTTTGGCCAGATGTATAAAAAGCCGATTCCGCGCATACCGCGCAAAATTGCTCTCGTCACTTCACCGACCGGCGCGGCGGTGCGCGATATGATCCGTATTCTTGGTCGCCGCTGGCCGCTGGCTGCGGTGACGCTCTATCCCGCGCAGGTGCAGGGACAGGGCGCGGCAGACAGCATTGCGCGGGCGATTGGTCTGGCCAATGCTATCGGTGAGGCGGACGTTATCCTGTGCGGACGCGGCGGCGGGTCGATGGAGGATCTCTGGGCGTTTAACGAGGAAGTGGTCGCGCGGGCGATTTTTGCGTCCGAAATCCCGGTCATTTCGGCGGTCGGCCATGAGCCGGACGTGACCATTGCGGACTTTGTTGCCGATTTGCGTGCGCCTACGCCGTCAGGCGCGGCGGAACTTGCCGTCCCTGACCGCGCGGAATATGCGCTTAATCTGCGCACACTGGATACGCGGCTGCATGCGGCGGCGCATAAACAGATACAGCAAAAGCAGCGCACGCTGGATGCGTTGCAGCAGCGGCTGGAAGCGCGCAATCCCACGCGGTATATCGAAGAAAAGCGCGTACTGCTCGACCGGACGGCAGACCGATTGTTCGCGGCATTTCCTGCGTATCTTGCGCGGGAAGAGCAGAAACTGAGCCTGCTGCGTCGCCGCTTGCTGGCGGCGGGGCGGGATGGCGTACAGCGCCGCCGTCTACGCTTTGCAAGGATGGTCGCCACGCTCGACGCGATCAGTCCGCTGCGCGTACTCGCGCGCGGCTATGCCGTTGCAAACAAAGGTGTGCGCGGCGCGGTTATCACCGATGCAGCGATGCTCAAGGCAGGGGATGCCCTGCATATCCGATTTGCCAAAGGCGCGGTGAATTGCCGCGTGACCGATATCGAGGAGGAAAAGAACAATGGCGGAAAAGACATTTGAAAGCCAGATGGAGCGGCTCGAGGAGATCGTCCGCCTGCTGGAAAAAGGCGAAGCGCCGCTTGGGGACAGCATCAAGCTGTTTGAGGAAGGCACCAAACTGTCCGCGGCGCTGGGCAAGATGCTGGACAAGGCGGAGCAGAAGGTCACGATCCTGCAGGAAAACATGCAGGGTGAACTGACTGAGCAGCCGTTTGATGCGGAGGAGGCAGGAAAATGACGTTTGCAGAGCAGCTGAAAGCGGATATTGCAGTCATTGAGCCTGCGCTGGAGAAATATCTGTCCCGCGAGACGGGCGAAGGGTATGACCGCATTTTTGAAGCGGTGAAATATTCGGCGATGGCGGGCGGTAAGCGGCTGCGTCCTGTGATTGTGCTGGCGTTTTGTCGTCTGTGCGGCGGGGACACGCAAAAGGCGCTGCCGTTCGCGTGTGCGCTCGAGATGATCCACACCTATTCGCTCATCC
>NZ_CAWVCU010000081.1:0-41199 GCF_963927765.1 uncultured Agathobaculum sp.
GTTCCAGCATCTTATTCACCACCACCTCTATTTTACCTCATACAAATGAAAAAGCCCAGCAATAGCTGGACTTTTTCGACAGACTGAAAGAACCGCCGAAAGGCGGTTCTTTTTCATGCCGTGCTTTGCGCGGCTATTCTTCTGTCGTAATTGCGACCTTGATGACATGGTCGCGCTTGCCCTCGAACAGCGCGTAGGCAGCGTCGATTTCCGAAAGTGGGAAAATATGCGTGATGAGCGGGGTCGTGTCCAACTCTCCCGCTGCAATCAGTTGTAGGATTTCGGCGCAGTCGCAGCTGTCCACGCCGCCGGTTTTGAAGGTCAGATTTTTGCCGTACATATCAGGCAGCGGCAGCACCTGCGGTTGGTCGTACAGCGCAACGATCGTGACGATTGCGTTCGGGCGCGCGCATTCCCATGCCAGCCGGAAGCTGTCGTCCGTGCCCGCGACCTCGAGCACGACATCCGCGCCGCCGTGACCGCTGTTGTGCCGCACAAACTCCAGCGCATGCGCAGGCGAGACGGTCAGCACATCCGGATAGTGTTCCTGCACGAAGCGCCGTCGCACGGGATCGCTTTCGCACACAATGATGCGGCGCGGGTTGCGCAGCATCGTGCAAAGCAGGGTACAGATGCCGGTCGGTCCTGCGCCGATGATGAACACCGTGTCACTGGGTTGGATTTCCGAAATGCGAGCGGCCCAGAAGCCGGTCGCAAGGATATCGCCCGTAAAGAGCGCCTGACGGTCGGATACGCCGTCTGGAATGCGGTTCAGTCCCTGATCGGCATAGGGGACGCGGACGTATTCCGCCTGTCCGCCGTCGATGCGGCAGCCAAGTGCCCAGCCGCCGTCCGGGTCCTCACAGTTGTTGACAAAACCGTTCTGGCAGAAAAAGCAGTGTCCGCAAAAGGTTTCCACATTGACCGTGACCCGGTCGCCGGGTTTAACGGTTTGTACGGCCTCGCCCACCTGCTCGACCACGCCGACCATCTCATGCCCGACGGTAATGCCGGGGACGGCGCGCGGCACCGAGCCGTGCTTGATGTGCAGGTCGCTGGTGCAGATGCTGGACAGGGTGACACGAACGATCGCGTCGCGTACATCGCGCAGAACCGGTTTGGGTTTGTCGAGCAGGGCAAAGTGCCCCGGTTCCACATAGGTGTATGCAAGCATGCTTTTCTCCGCCCCTTTCCGATTGCATTTATTATAGAGCACGGCGCGAATAAAGTCAAATGCAGGCGGTTTTGGGGCGAAGGGAAATGTGTGCGCAGCTGACAGGATGCGGGATTCGTGGTATAATGATGCAATCAAACAGAAAAGGAAGGATTACCATGCCGGATAGGATAACCGTACTTCATTTCAGCCCGACGGGCGGAACGCGCCGCGCGGCGCTGCTTCTGGCACAGCGCATTGCCTCAGAGGTGGAGGAAATCGACCTTACCCTGCCGCAGCTGCCCGAAAAAGAGTTTGCGCCGCAGGATGCGGTGCTGGTTGCCGGGCCGGTTTACGGCGGTCGGCTGCCCGCCCTGATGGTGGAGCGGCTGCGGCGGTTCACAGGCGGCGGCGCGTGTGCTGTTTCCGCAGCCGTTTACGGCGGCCGTGCTTATGAGGATGCATTGGCAGAGTTGGACGATCTGCTGGAAGCGCAGGGCTTTTGCGTGACGGCGGGGACGGCGCTGTTGGCGGAGCACTCCATCGTTCGTGATCTGGCGTCGGGTCGGCCGGATACGCAGGACGAAGCGCAGCTGGCCGAATTCGGCGCACGCATTGCCGAAAAGCTCGATAAGGGAGAGAAGAGCGTGCCGCAGGTGCCGGGCAACCGCCCCTATCGGGAGTGGGCCGGTATGCCGGTTGTCCCTGTGGCGGGTGATGCCTGCACGGGCTGCGGGACATGCGCCAAATCCTGCCCCGCACAGGCGATTTCTTTGGAAAATCCGTCGCAAACCGATCAGACACGGTGCATCACCTGTATGCGGTGCGTGGCGGTCTGCCCGACAAAAGCGCGTACCTTGCCCGCGCAGGTGCAGGGAATGCTGTCGCAGAAGCTTGCGCCGTTCATGCAGAAACGGCCGGAGAATGAACTGTATCTGTAATATGCAAAAACATGCAAACGAGGCTGACCCGGATCGGGTGCAGCCTCGTTTGCTGTAAAGAGGAGAGAGAATCATCCGCGCACCATGTTACGGTAGCGTCCAAGCGCATCGTTCCAGCTGCTGTCGTGCGCGGCATCGCGATGGTCAGGCAGCGAATAGGTTTCCTGCAAATATTTGCCGAGAAAAGCGGAAACTTTGACTGCACCGGCATAGTTGAGGTGATCGCCGCGGTCGCGCGTATCGCGCGCCCAATCGATCGGTACCTCCTTGGGCATGGTGTTGAGATCGAGGTAAGTCAGATCGTTTTCCTCTGCAAATGCTGCGATACTGTTATGCCGCGCCTGATTCCAGTTGATGGTGCTCGGGGTGCTGACCAAGATCAGTTCCGCATTTTTTTCCTTGCACAGCGCAATCATGTCTTGCAGACAGGATTCATTGAGCGTAGGAATGGGAGTGGACGCGTCGGTCGGCAGCATATAGTTCTTGGTGTTTGCAGCGGCCACGGCCGGATTATAACGGAAGCCCTTGAGGTCGTCCGTCCAGGTGTATTCCACCGGACGGCCGAAGTCGTTGACCTTGAGCGATTTCCAGCGGTCGTGATAGCGCAGAATGGAAAACAGGTTTTTGGCGCGGGAGAGCAGATAATCGTTCAACTTATACGGACGGAAAATCGCGTTGGTTTCCAGCACAACGACCGAAGGGCTTTGGCGGTCGAGCGCCTGCCGCAGAAAACGGTAAGAGTCGTAGAGCGGCTGGGCTGGCGTGCTGCAAAGATAGGAGCGGAAACCGCGCTCTTCCCACATCTGCATGGGGGAGATCGAGCTGTAAGCCTCGCTGTCACCTACCACCAGCACGTCGATGGAGTTTTCCTTTTCGCCCAGTATACCTCTGGCCAGCATTTCGGCGTCGTTGACGCCAAACGTCTTGTGGTTGTTCTTGGGCATGAACAGGTAGGAGGCTGCTACCATGAGCGCGCACAGCAGCGCCAGAAAGCAGGCGCTTTTGATAAGGAGCGCAATCTGTTTTTTCAAGTGTAACACACCTCCTTAAAATGCGGCATAAATCGGATCAACCGGCACATAACCGACACCATATGCGCCGAAAATGACCAGAAAGAAGAACGCGGCGTAATAAACCGACCAGCGCAGCACGACCGGACGGCTGGCGATCGTCTCCCGCAGGGGGATGCCGCGCTCCCGCAGGATGCCGACCAGCAGAATGAGTCCGACGGCAACTGCGACGATGACAAAGTCCAGCTTGTCCATGCCGAGGGTCAGGAAGCTGCGGTCGAGGAAAGAACTGAGCGTAAAGTCAATCACCATCGTGTGGAACATCGCCAGTCCGGTGCGCAAGCCGTTGGCACGGAAGAACAGCTCGCCCACGCAGACCAGCAGCGCAGTGCGAACGATCTGCATGATGCGGTAGGGCAGGCAATTGCGGTCAATGTGTAGAAAGCTGGTCACGCGCTGTGCAAGCGGGTCAAACAGACTGCCTGCGAGAATAAGCGCGAAGTGATACAGGCCGAAAAAGATGTAATGCCAGCCCGCGCCGTGCCACAGGCCGTTGCACAGCCAGACAACGCCCAGCGCAAACGAGCCGGAGAGCAGCGGGCCATAGTGGTTGCCCAGACGGCGGCGCGCCGCGCCCGTCAGCTTTTTCAGCGGGCCGGACATGGACAGCGGATAAAAGATATAATCCTTGAACCATGTGCCAAGCGTGATATGCCAGCGCATCCAGAACTCGGAAATGCTGCGGGAGAAAAACGGCTGACGGAAGTTTTCAGGCAGGCGCACGCCGAAGATCTCGGCGCTGCCGATGACAACGTCCATCGTGCCGGAGAAGTCCATGTAAAGCTGGCAGGTGTAGCACACCATGCCCAGTGCGATCACGCCGCCATCATACAGGGCGTAATCGTTGAAAACGGTTTTGATGAGCAGGTTAAGTCGGTCGGCAATGACGATTTTTTTAATCAGGCCGAACAAAATGCGCTGCATGCCGAAGGTCAGGCCCTGCCAGGTGACCGGGCGACCCTCCCACAGCTGCTGCGCGGTCTGCCCATAGCGGCAGATCGGCCCTTCCATGATCTGCGGGAAAAAGCCGAGGAAGAGTGCGAGACGCGCCAGATTGCGGTCGGCGCGGATCGTGCCGCGGTAGACATCGAGCAGATAGGAAAGGGCCTGCAGGGTATAAAATGAGATGCCGATGGGGAGCAAAAACGCGGGCACGGGCAGCGAAACCGGAAGACGCAGTGCGTGCAGCAGCGTATTGAGGTTGGTGCTGAAAAAGGCCGCGTATTTGAGTGTAATCAGGATGCCGACATGCAGGAGCGACGCAAACAGGAGGATACGCCGCTGCCGCCGCATGAAGCGCTGCCGGATGGCTTTGCGTTCGGCGGGGGCGGCAGCGGCAAGACGATAGTCGCGATCCTGCTGTTCGGCAGAAAGCCAAAGGCCAAAATGGTGAATGGATGCAGTAGAAAACAGCAGAAATACCAACAGCTTGCCGCTGACCGACCAGAAAAACACATAGCTTGCCGCCAGCAGCGCAACCCAGCGCAAGCGCTGCGGCAGGATACGGTAAACGAGCACCGCCGCCGGCAGAAAAACAGCCAGATACAGCAGCGAGCAGTAGGATGTCATAGCTTAGCCTTCCTCCTGTAAACGGACGATCATGGTCCACATATCCTCAGCGGAATTAAAGTTGGCGGGGATGATCTCCACGGTCGGGATGGTGATATCAAACGCTTCTTCCAACTCGGCGACCAACGCAAGAATGGTCAGCGAGTCCAGACAGTGCGAGTCGATCAGATTGCGGCAGGTGGCGTAATCCACGCCGGGCTGAAGTTCCTCCAGAATAGCAAGCAGTTGTTCCATGATAATCAGTCCTTTCATATGCGGGTGAGTTGATTTCGTCGGTGGGCAGCGCGTCGCGTACGAGAAGCGAGCGGCCGTCCGGCATCAGCAGCACGATGCGCGGCAGCGCGCGGCTGAGGAAAAGGGAAATGCCTTCGGTCATGCAGTAGGCGCCGGTGTTCAAAAAAGCGAACAGGTCGCCGCATTTGAGGTCGGCCACGGGTAACTGCTTGACCAGAATATCGTTGACTGTGCACAGCGAACCGCACAGATTCCACGGCTGTGCCTCGCCCAGACGCGGGGGATACAGCTTGTGGGGCGGCAGCTGCATGGCCATGCGCTGTCCGTAATAGACCAGATGGTGAATGCCGCCATCCAGAATGGCGTAATTCTGACCTTTGTTATGCTTGACATCGACTACGCGGGTCAGGTAAGTGCCGCAGCTGGCGGCAATGCTGCGCCCGAGTTCGAGTGTGACATGTGCCTTGCAGCGCAGATTTTTCAGCATATCAGAGAAGCCTGCGAGAAATTCGGCCTCGTCAAAGCTTTCGGGGGAGAAATACTGCACCGGGAAGCCGGGGCCGAATTCCAGTTCATGTACGATAAAGCCCAGCTTTTCCGCCAGTGAGCAGGCAAAGTCGCCCAAGGTGTCCAGCTCGCGCTGCAAGCGCTTGAGCGAAGCCTTCTGCGTGCCGGAAAAGTATTGCAGGCCGCGGATCAGCACAAAGGGATGGTCGGCGCGGCTGCGGATGATCTGGATGATCTCCTCCTCTTCCAGCCCGAATTGGCTGCCGCTCGTCAGGCGCAGCAGCACATGAATGGTGACGCGGTAACGCGCGGCCAGTTGGCTGAGCAGCGCAAACTGGCGGGCGGATTCTACCGTGAACAGGCGCGGGCCGGTTTTCTGCGCAATCATGCGCTCAATATCCGACGGAGTTTTGTATACGCCTGAGATAACCTGCTCTTCGGCAGGGATTTGCAGACGGCGGCAAATGGCCGCTTCTCCGGGGGAGCAGACTTCGAACCGTTCCACGATTCCGCACAGCTCGCGCAGCAGAAAGGGATTGGCTTTGATCGCATAGCACAGGCCGACACCGGTCGGCAGGCTGCGCCGCAGAAACGCGACACGCTCCCGCAGGGTCTTCACATCGAACACATACAGCGGCGAGCCGTATTGTGCGGTGAGGTTTTCCATTTGATGTTCGGTCATACAATCTCCTTTCTTGCCATGGCAAGCAGTCGCTTGCGGTCGGTTTTGCCGTTTTCGGTCAGCGGCAGGCTGTCCAGCGGCTCGAGTGTGCGCGGCAGCATGAATACGGGCAGCTTTTGTGACAGCGCACTGCGTACCGCTGTTTTGTCTGCCGTGCCGGTGTAAAAGCCGTGCAGCCGTTCCTTCTGCGCGTCATAGACGCAGCAGCATCGGCTTACGCCGTCGATCTTCTGCACCGCACGTTCGATTTCTTCGAGTTCGATGCGGTGTCCCATGTGTTTGATCTGAAAATCTTTCCGACCGAGGAAGTACAGCTCGCCTTCCGCACTCCATCGCCCGAGATCGCCCGTGCGGTAGATCGGCTGCAAATAGCGGCTGTGGCCGGGGTGTTGGGTGAATACGCGGGCGGTTTGCTCGGGGTTGTTGTAGTACCCGAGTGCAAGCGCCGCGCCGCTGACACAGATTTCGCCCGCCTGATCCGGCGTGTTTATTTCCTGTCCCGCCTCGTCCAGCAGGAACACCCGCTCGTTCGGGAACGCTGTCCCGAGCGGGATGCCCGCTGCATAATCTCTATCACTCTCTATCCTATGGTACGTGCAGTTGCACGTGATCTCGGTGGGGCCGTACAGGTTGACGAAATCCGCGTGCGGCAAATGCTCCATCCAGTTTTTCAGGTGCTTGGGCGGCATCACTTCACCGCTGAACAGCACCTTGTTTACCGTTTCCGGTGTGCGATAGTCCAGTCCGTGGAAGGAGGACACCAGACACAGCGCGGAAACCGCCCAGATGAGCGTGGTGATTCGGTGCGTGCAGAGCGCATCCATCAGCGCGGACGGCTGGGAGAAGAGCCGCCGCGGCAGCAGGACGAGCGTGGCACCGGTGTACAGTGCGGAATAAATATCCTTGACCGAAACATCAAAGTCCAGCGGCGCTTGATTGCCGATGATATCGTCCGGGCCGATCTGAAACAGTTCGGTAAAGGGAGGGATAAAATCCAGCACGGAGCGGTGGCTGACGACCACGCCCTTGGGCGTGCCGGTCGAACCGGAGGTGAAGTTGCAGTACAGTGGGTCGCAGTCGATGGCGCTGCGGCGAATACGCGCCAGCAGCGCGTCGTCAGGCTGCGTTTGCAGCAGTTCTTCCACCAGAAGAATGGTTCCCGCGCCGGGCAGCTGCGCGGCCAGCGCCGCGTGTTCCCGATCGGTCACGATGCAGGGGGCTTGCAGGACCGACAGGATCTGCGTCAGCCGCGGCTGCGGCAGCGCGGGAGAGAGCGGAACATAAAAGCAGCCTGCGTACGCCGCACCAAAAAAGGCATACAGGGCTTCGCGGCTCTTGTCCAGCAGCACCGGGATCGGTGCAGTGGGGGAGAAGTGCGCGGCGAGCGCAGTGCCGCAGCGGCGGCTATGTTCCAGCAGTGTGTCGAAACGGTCTGCACCGTTTTCGTCAATGACTGCGGTTTTTTCCGGCCGCGCGGCGGCGGTGTGCTCTAAAAGTTCCAGGATGTTGTTCATCATTACCTCATCTTTGCTTCGTGCCGGTTTTCGGCGAAATGGTTACTTCTTGTTGGTGGACGGTGTGGAGGCCGCCTTCTGGGAAGAAGTCGTCTGATTGGAGGACTGTGCAGACTTCTGGGAGACAGTGGACTTCTTGGCGCTCTTCTTGGAAGAAACGGTGCCGCCGGACTGCTTGACGGCTGCCTTTTTCTTGGTGGAAGAGCTGGACTTGCTCTTGGCATCAGCATTAGTCTTGCTCTGCGCGGTGTCGATGGCGGTCTGCGTCTGGGTGGTTTCCTCCTGTGCGTTACCGGCATCGGGCTTGTCCATGGAGCAACCGGTCAGTGCCGGAAGCGCCATCAGCATGGCGAGGGAAATGGCGGCAACGCCCTTGGCGGTTTTATGACTCATTGACTTCATTTGTAAGATCTCCTTTGCGGTTTGGTGAAGAGCGGTTGCTCTTGATGATGTTAAGATACAGCAGCATTATTTACAGACCCTTTAGCAAACCTAAAAAAATCTAAAGAAAACAAAAAACAGGACAGACCCGGCAAAGGTCTGTCCTGTGGAATAATAGTTGCTTTTATGGTGTCGGTTGTTTGGGCAGCGTCAGTTCAAATTCGGTGTGCCAGCCGTCATGCGGCGGACGCACCAGCCGAATCGAGCCGCCATGCAGCTCGGCTACTTTTTTTACGATCGCCATACCAAGCCCTGTGCCGCCGCCTGAGGTTCTGGCACGGTTACTGGTGACAAACGGCTCGAATATGGTATCTGCCAGCTCGGGGGGGATCCCAACGCCGGTGTCCGCTATTGTCAGACGAACGGTGTCAGATGTGTCCGTCAGTCCGAGAAACAGCGTCGTTCCGGCGGGATTGTATTGCAGCGCGTTTCCAGTCAGATTTTCAAGCAGCCGTCGAAGCAGGCGGGGATCGAAAGCGGTCATGACCGTTGTATCCGGTAGATCAAGCGACAGAGTAAAGCCGCGGGACTCGATTTCGGGATACTTTTCCGCCAGATAGCTTTTGCAGAATTCGCACAGGTCGGCGGTTTCAGCCTGCAAAACATAGTCCGGATGGTCGAGGCGGACGTAATCAAACAGAGAGTTCATCAGCACGGTGCTGTCCGAAGCTTTGCGGCAGATGGTTTCCAGATACTGCCGCTCCTTGTCGGGCGGCACTACGCCGTCGACCAGCGCCTGTGCATATCCTTGAATGACGGTCAGCGGCGTTTTCAAATCGTGAGACAGGTCGGCAAGCATGCGCTGTTTATCCTCATTGGCGGCCTGCTTTTCCGCGCTGACCTGTTCCAGACGGTCGAGCAGATGGGTAAAGCTGTCGGTCACTTGTCGGAACTCGATGGGAAGCGTATCGATATTGACCTCCACGCGGCGGCCGGCACCGTATGCGACGATCGCCTGATGCAGCGGCAGGATGGCGCGGCGGATCTTGCGGCTGAACAGAATGGCAAGCAGGACGATCAGCACCAGAATGATGGGCAGGGAGAGCAGCGACAGTCGGTTGGCGCTTTCCAGTGCGCGCAGATAGGCGCTTTCAGTAAAGCGTGGGCTGACAAAAACCAGCGTGCGCTCCTCGCCAGCGGTGGTGGAGTAAACCGCTTTGGTGATTTCCCACTGTCCCTGATAGATACCTTGCAGCAGTTCAAACTCCCGGTCAGATAGTTCCTCAGGCCAAGGGAACAGATCCCCTTCGATAATTTGATAATCTTCATCGACGATGCAGTAATTGAGGAAGTCTGTCTCGCCGGTCTCGTAGTTATAATGATGCAGTGCAATATAATAGTATTCGCCGTCCGGCATGTTGGGCATCTCCTGCACGGTATAATACAGGTCGGAATCGTATTCGTTGATCATCCAGAGATCATCCGAATGAAAATGCTCTTTGAATGCATTGTCCGAAGCATAAAGCATACGACTGTCCTCGTCAAACACCATAAACGCGCAGCCGCGGAAGCGACGCATGGGAATGGAGGCAAAGTCGTCTGTCTTCAACGCCTCGTCATATTCCAGCATATTGACGATGGAGGGGAAAGCGTTGTCCAGCCGCATAGAGATCAGGGCATTGACCGCGGTGTTGATTACAAACACAAGCAACGAGCAGATGATAAAATAGGTGATGCAGGTGCGCAAAAAGCTTTTGCCCAGCAGCAGTTTATTGGTCTTCAATTTTGTATCCCAACCCCCTGACTGTTTTAATATATCGCGGATTAGCTGGATCGTGCTCGATTTTAGCACGCAGGTTGGAGATATGCACCATCATGGTACTGTCATCGCTTTCGTAAAAGGTGCCGCCCACGCATTCGTACAGCTGTGCGCGGGTGAATACCCGGCCGGGACAGCGCATCATTTCCGCGATGATCTTCAGCTCGGTGGAGGTCAGCGGAACGGTGAGGCCGTTTTTACGCAGTACAAATTTATCCGTGTCCAGCTCAAGCTCACCCACGGAAAGCACACGCGGCGCAGCGGCGGGCACGCTGTCGGCGCCCAGCTGGTAGTACCGGCGCAGCGCTGATTTGACATAGGCCACTACCTCGAGCGCGTTGAACGGCTTGGTGATGTAGGCATCCGCGCCGATGTTCAGCCCGAGCACCTTGTCTGTATCCATGCTTTTTGCCGACAGAATGATGATGGGCAGGTTGCTGAATTCGCGCACGCGCTGGATCAGCTCATAGCCGTTTAAGCCAGGCATCATGATATCCACCAGCGCCAGCGAGACCCCACCCGCGCGGATCAGCTCGAGCGCCGCGGCACCGTCCGTCACGGACTGCACGGAAAATTCGCTGCCCAGATATAGGGTCAGCAGCTCGATGATATCGCGGTCGTCCTCTGCGATCAGAATGTTATATTTCAAAATTCTCTCTCCGTTTCGCCGCCCGACAGATAGCGCTGCCGGAAAATCCTTTTATTGACAGACACAATACTTGCTTTTTCTAATACTACTATAATCTGTTGCCAATGGCAATAGCGAGAGCGGGAAAAGGATTGACAGAGCCTTTTGGCAGGGTTTAAGATTGATAGAGGAAAGAAAGGATGTATGGAAATGAGGAAATCGTATGAAATTGACATGACGCGCGGGCCGCTGCTCAGTCGGCTGCTGCTGTTTGCGCTGCCGCTGATTTGTTCGGGCGTGCTGCAGCTGCTGTTTAATGCAGCGGATATCGTTGTGGTCGGTCGGTTTGCTGGCAGCCATGCGATGGCTGCGGTTGGCGCTACCAGCTCATTGATCAGCTTGCTGGTCAATTTTTTTATTGGTATTTCAGTCGGCGCAAATGTGCTGGTGGCGCGTTTTTGCGGGGCAAACGACTTTGATGATGCGCAGGAAACCGTGCAGACCGCTTTGATCACTGCGGTGGCAGGCGGCGTGATACTGGTCGTGGCGGGTGTCTGCTTGGCGCGTCCTATACTGGAATGGATGGCAACCCCGACTGAGGTGCTCGATCAGGCGGTTTTGTACATGCGTATCTACTTTATCGGCATGCCCGCGACTATGCTGTATAACTTTGGCGCGGCGATTCTGCGCGCGGTGGGCGATACCCGGCGACCGCTGTATTTTCTGCTGCTGAGCGGCGTGGTGAATGTGGTGTGCAACCTGTTTTTCGTCATTGTGTTGGGCATGGGTGTCGCTGGTGTTGCGACGGCGACCGTCATTGCGCAGGTGATTTCTGCGACGCTGATCGTGTTGTGCCTGATGCGGGTGGACGGCATGTGCAACGTCAATCTTAAGCGGATGCATTTTCATGCGGACAAATTTGCCCGCATCATGCAGGTCGGTTTGCCCGCGGGGCTGCAAAGCGTGATTTTCAATATTTCGAATGTATTGATTCAGTCGTCGATTAACTCGTTCGGTGCGATCGTGGTTGCGGGCAATACCGCGGCCAGCAATATTGAAGGCTTTGTTTATACTTCGATGAATGCACTGTATCAGACTTCGCTCAGCTTCACCAGCCAGAATCTCGGCGCAAAGCAATATCATCGCATTGACAAGGTGTTGGTGCGTTGCTTGATTATGGTTATACTGATCGGCTTGGTGATGGGCAACGGCGTGCATTTGCTGGGAGAAAGCCTGCTGGGCATTTATTCGACCGATGCCGAGGTCATTTCCTATGGTATGATGCGTTTGGGCGTGGTAAGCGTTACCTATTTCCTGTGCGGCATGATGGATGTGGTTGCGGGCAGTGTGCGCGGCCTCGGATATTCCATTTTGCCGATGCTGGTGTCGCTGGCTGGTGCTTGTTTGTTCCGTATCATCTGGATTTTTACTATTTTTCAGTGGCAGCACACGCTGTTCAGCTTGTATGTGTCCTATCCGATTTCGTGGGCGCTCACCATCTGCGCGCATCTGGTGTGCTATTTTGTGGTGCGGCGGCGTGTGTTCCCGAAGGGTGAAATACAAAGCGCCTGATCTCTATCTGAGAAGAAAGCGCGCAAACCTTGTGGTTTGCGCGCTTTTTGCATGCTTTTTGCGCGCTAAATGTGGCTGCACCTGTTCAAAATGACAAAATCTTCGGCGCAGGGCAAAAAAAGCTGTGCAGGAAGCAAGGTCTGTGCTATAATGTGTCGTAAGCTGTCTTGACAGTGCGCTTGACAGATGGCAAATGCGGTAAAGAAGGGGTAGCATGGACAAGATAAAGGAATTTCTCAAACGCAAGGATATCGTGATCTCGGTCAAACGGTATGGCATTGACGCGCTTGGGGCGATGGCGCAGGGCCTGTTCTGTTCGCTGCTGATCGGTACAATCATTGACACGGTGGGCAAGCAGTTGGGCATCTCGTTCCTGACTATGCCGGTTGCGACAATCAATGAGGTATCTTACACCGTCGGCGGACTGGCTTCCGCAATGAGCGGCCCCGCCATGGCAGTGGCGATCGGTTATGCGCTGCACTGTCCGCCGCTGGTGCTGTTTTCGCTCATCAGCGTGGGTTTTGCGTCCAATGCGCTGGGCGGCGCGGGCGGACCGCTTGCGGTGCTGTTTGTGGCAATCATCGCGGCGGAGCTGGGCAAAGCAGTCGCGGGAGAAACCCGCATTGATATTTTGGTCACGCCGCTGGTGACCATTGGCGTAGGTGTGGCGCTGGCTGCATGGTGGGCGCCAGCGCTGGGCGCGGCGGCGATGCAGGTGGGCAGTCTCATCATGTGGGCGACCAATTTGCAGCCGTTCCTGATGGGTATTCTGGTATCCGTGCTGGTTGGCGTGGCGCTGACGCTGCCGATTTCCTCCGCAGCGATCTGCGCGGCGCTTGGGCTGACCGGTCTGGCAGGCGGCGCGGCGGTTGCGGGCTGCTGCGCGCAGATGGTCGGCTTTGCGGTCATGTCATTCCCGGAAAACCGCTGGGGCGGTCTGGTATCGCAGGGCATCGGCACCTCCATGCTGCAAATGGGCAACATCGTGCGAAATCCGCGCATCTGGATCGCGCCCATATTGACTTCGGCCATCACCGGGCCGATTGCAACCTGCCTGTTCCGGCTCGAGATGAACGGCCCTCCGGTGTCCTCGGGTATGGGCACCTGCGGATTGGTCGGACAGATCGGCGTGTATACCGGCTGGCTGGATGATGTGGCAGCAGGGGCGAAGGCGGCGGTCACGGCGCAGGACTGGATCGGCCTGCTGCTGATTTCGTTCGTACTGCCCGCGGTGCTGTGTCCGCTCATCAATCTGGCGCTGCGCCGCATCGGCTGGGTCAAGGATGGCGACATGACGCTGTAACAACTAAAACAAAAAGGCGTGCTGCACAGTAGTGCAGCACGCCTTTTTTATGACTGAAAGCCTTTGCTTTGATCGTGCAGGCGGGAAAGCTCCTGGTTGAGTAAGTCCACTTCGTGCCGGAGGCTGCGCACCTCCCAGGAACGATTGGACAGCGCGTAATTGAGGCTGTTGATCTTCTCGTTCAAGACCTCGATCTGATCCTGTGCGCGGACCAACTCCTGCAGTTTGTTTCTCAGGTTGCTTTCGGTGTCCATCAATTGCTGTTCGAGCGCGCGCTTGTCTGCGTCGCGTGCGCTGCTCTGTGGATGATAATCATAAAATGCGACCAAATAATACCAACGATTCTCCACTAAAATGCCGGTCATGCGCATATACATGGTGCGGTTGGTTTCGTTTAAGCGGATAAGCGTTTGGTTGACCCGTTTGGGGCCTGCGGCTGCTTGCAGACGGTGGGCGGAAAGTTGGATGCGCTGCATCAAATCGCCGCTGACGTGATCGGCCAGACGACCGGAATAGCCCTGCTGATCCAGATGGAACCGATGGAAAATATCTTCTCCCGCGAAAATAATACGGAAATTTTCATCAATCAGGAGGGCGTTCGGATAGTGAACAATGAAAAACTGCTGTAGGATTCGCTGGATCGGAACACCGAGCGGATAGCCGTTCGGCTGGCGGGCGGACACCGGACAGGAATCATATTCCCAGCTGTACATTTCATCCTCGTCGTCCAGCTTGTGCCAAATGCCCGGACAGTCGCGGTTGAGGGAAAAGTGCATCTGCCCGTCGGTGAGCGGGTGGGTGCTGGGCAGCAGGAGACAACCAGAAGGGGAGAGACTGTGATAGAGCGTCTGGATCAGTCTGCTTTGACAGCCGGGACATAAAACCGAGATCAACCGGCGGCAGCACACAAGTTCAATATTCGAGAAAGGCGGATCGAGCAGCGGATCATAGGGAGAGAATACCACCATTTTGCGCACGGCCGGGCAGATTTGGAAACCGCCTTCGACTGGAATCAGGTATTTTTCCCGCAAGGCTTGCGGGATGGACGCAACTTGACGCGCGGTGAAAAATCCGTCGCCTCTTTCTGCGGGTTCTTCCAGATAAGCGGCGTCGGTTGCAAAGATGCGTGCACTGTCCTGACAATGGCTCTTCTCTTGATATTCTGCAATCGTCATAGCGAGGGAGAATGCTTCCTGCCCGCTGGATGCACTGAGCACCCATACACGGATCGGCGTGCCAGCAACATGGATGCGGGGAAAGAGTTCTTCCTGCAAATACTGGAACAATTTGGGGTCGTCAAAAAAGGTGGGAACGGGGGGCTGAATGGCGTGAAGAAACTCCATTCTCCGCTCTCGGGAAGCGGACATCAGCCGGATAAAGGCGGAAACCGAGCGCAAATCATGCTGCTGCATGTAGCTTTGCACGGTCTGACGAATATGCTCCGATGTGTAGCGGGATAGATCCGCGCCCATGGTTCGCTGAAATAAATCATTCCAGCTTTCCATCAGATCATCGGTCAGAGATTGGGTGCTGGAGGCAGCGGGCGCCGGGGGTTCCAGCGGGGCAGCGCCGGTAAGCTGGTCCACCGTGACATTCAATAAAGCGGCGATTTTGACCATATTGCGGGCAGAGGGCTGCGCCTGTCCGTTTTCCCAGCGGGAAATTGCCTGTCGGCTGACGCCGATATTTTCCGCCAGATATTCCTGCGTCAGATGCATCTGCGTTCTGGCGAGCTGGATATAGTTTGCAACTTTCATGGTCAGTGTCACCTCACGCCCCCTATTATAACATTTGAATCAACATTGACAAGTCGGGGGATGGTTCGAATTTGGGAAAAACAGGACGAATATTGCGTAAACTCTGATTGACAAGGTCGGGAATAAGTTTACAAAATGGAAAGTTTCGCTTGCAAAAAATGGTTTCTTCTAATAGGAAAACAAACAAAAATGTAGAATATATATAAATATTGATTTAAACATAAGGAATAACTATGCAAATAGACGAAATTGAGGAAAGCGGTGCGTGGTGCAATCGGCGGTTGCGCAAATGTCAGGTGTGGGTGCTGGAAAGTATGAGAGGGTGGTGCTATGATGACCATGATAAAAAATTCGTTTCCGCAAGGTCCGCTGTAAAGGCGGATAGCAGGAAACGATAGATTTATATAAGCTAATATAAAGAAGGAGCATAGATATGAGAAACTGGAAACTGCGAAGTAAGCTGTTGGCGTGTTTTTGCCCGGTTCTGGCGATGATCGTCCTCATGGGGATCGTGTCTATGATTTGTGTGAATAGGCTGAGCGCCATCAATGTGCAGTATGGGGAGCAGATGGTTCCTGCGGTTAACAGTATGTGGACAGTGCGGCGGAACATGGTATCCGTGCGGCAGGGGTTGCTCAATGAAATGCTGGTTGAAACCAACGGAGAGTTCGAAGAGAACCGGACAGCGCTCGAGAACGATTTGGAATCGCTGAAGGCGGCGCTGACAGAGCTAGACACCTTACTGCCGGAATATCATGATACGATTGAGCAGATCACTGGCTGTATGGAGACAACGACGCAATATCAGAATGAAATTCTGTCGCTCACCAGCACCTTTACCGAAGAGGATGAGGAGCGCGCCTATGATATTTACCGGGATCAGTATACTCCCGCATTCGAGCAGATGGATGAATTGGTCACGCAGCTGATAGAGCAGGTAGAGGCGACCGTCAGCAGTGCACAGCAGAGCGCGGTTCGGGTCAAAACAACGGCTGTGGTGCTGGTGTTGGTGGTGCTGGTGCTGGCGATCCTGATCGCCATTGTGGCCAGCCAGCTCCTGACCAGAGCCATCGTGTCCCCCTTAAAAGAGATTGACATTGCCATGCAGAATGTGGCGGATGGTGAGTTCGAGCGGGCCGTGGTTCTCTACCAGTCCAAGGATGAACTAGGGCGTTTGGCGGATAGCATCCGGCTCACCATTCAAAAGCTGTCTTTCATTATTGATGACCTCGATCAGGGATTGGCGGCCATTGCCGAGGGAGATTTCACTAAGCGCAGCCAGAACGACAGCATCTATACCGGCAGTTACAGCAAATTGGCCGGATATGCCTATAAGACCATCCATGATCTGAATGAAACGCTGTGGAAGATCAATTCGGTAGCGGATGACGTAGCAACCGGAGGCGAACAGGTGGCCGGCGGGGCGCAGGCGCTGAGCAACGGCGCCGCGGAGCAGGCCAGTGCGGTGCAGCAGCTGACCGCTACTATCGACGAGATTTCCCGCCACATCAATAAGAACGCGGAAAGCGCCGCCAAAGCGCGCGAACAGGCGGACAGCGCAAATCACGAGGTGGAAAAGAGCAACCTTCAGATGAAGGAAATGATTCAGGCGATGGACAGCATCAATATCGCCTCGGATAAGATTGGGAAAATTATTAAAACGATTGAAGATATTGCCTTCCAGACCAATATTCTGGCGCTCAATGCGGCAGTGGAAGCGGCACGTGCCGGCGCGGCAGGAAAAGGCTTTGCCGTGGTGGCGGATGAGGTGCGGAATCTGGCGCATAAGTCCTCGCAGGCGGCGCAGAGCACGACCGAACTGATTCAGGAGTCCATCCAAACGGTGGAGAACGGAACCAGTATTGCGCATATGACGGCGAAAAACATGGAGCATGTGGTGTCCGACGTGGCGCAGGCGGTGCATCGGATCGACGAAATCACAAAGGCCACGCAAGAGCAGGCCGCTTCGTTGTCGCAGGTTGCGACTGGCGTAGACCAGATTGCAGGTGTGGTGCAGACCACGTCCGCGACGGCGGAGGAGTCTGCCGCAGCCAGTGAGCAGCTTTTCAATCAGGCCAGCATGCTCAAACAGCTGCTTTCCGTGTTCAAATTCAGCAATAACGCGGGTCAGGGAGAGCGTGTGCAAAGCTGACGGAGGCAAAATCGGTTGAAAAGCAGCGGTACATAACAAACGGGAGACGCCTCATTAAGAAACGCCTCCCGTTTTGTTTGAGTGGATGGTTACAGGGTGCCGAGTGCGGGGAAAAAGCGTGACAATAAATAGAAGAGGATCGGGAAAAGGACGGCAGGCAACAAATTGCCGACCTTGACCTTTTTATCGAACATCAGGTTAAATCCGATGGCGAAGATCAATACCGAACCGATGCAGGATATCTGGCTGATGAGCGCGTCTGTCAGCCACGGACGTATGAACCGCGCCAGCAGTGTGATGCCGCCCTGATAGAGAAGCAGCGGCAGGATGGACAGATACACACCCTTGCCGAGTGATGCCGCGAAAATGACAGCGGAAACACCGTCCAGCACGGCTTTGGCAATCAGGATAGACGGGTTGCCGTTCAGACCGTCCTCCAGTGCGCCGACGATTGCCATCGCGCCCACGCAGAACAGCAGGGATGCGGTCACAAAGCCCTGCACGAACTTTCCGTCCTCGCTGCTGCCGGAAAACCGCGTCTGGCACCATGTGCCGAAGTTGTTGAGCCGTGTTTCGATATCCAGCGCTTCACCAACAACTGCACCCAGCACCAAACTGAGCACCAGAAGCATGGTGTGCTGGGTGGAAAGCGCGCCGTCCTCGATGGTCAGCAGGCCGCTGGCCGCGCCGCCAATGCCGATGAAGAAGGTGCACAGGCCGAGCGCTTGCAGAATGGTGGTTTCAAAACGCCGCGGCAGTCCTCCTTTGAGGAGAACGCCAAGTGTTGTGCCGGCAGCGATCGTGCAGCAATTGACAATGGTTCCCAGTCCGATCATTTCGTGTATTGCTCCTCTGTTGCTTTAGTATACTAAAATTTATTGTACGGCAAAAGCGGAACAAAGTCAATTCTTTTCGGGCGTTCAATTGCGGCGACGGTATTCTTCATAGGCTGCAATTGCAGCGGTAGCTGCGGAGCAGAACAGGAAGATGACCCAGCCCGGGTGCCACAGATCATAAAACACACCTATGCAAACATAAATGGCTGCCACGACTGGAAAAGCAATGGAAGCGAACAGATTGCTGATTGGGTGTCGTTTCTCATCCTCCCTGTCGGAGATATCATCCTCGTCACAGCCAAGCCCGTGCAGCTCGCGATAATAGTTGTCCTTTCGACCGGACAGGATGCACAGTGCCACGCCTGCCGCGATCATGACGAAGAACAGGAAAATACCGGGCTCTTCCAGATGTAGTGTATCCTCGAAAAAGGCGCAGGTGAAAGGGGCGAGAATGAACAGTGCGACCGCTATCGCTATCATAGCATGTTTGTGTGTTTGATAGCGTCCATAGGCCTGTGCAACAGCAGGGTCGGGTTGCGGAGCTGTCGCGTGTGCAGTAGATGTGGCTTTGGCTGTATTGGATTCGGTTTCCGCTGACAAACCAAACTCTTCCCGCAGTTCGTCTGCCGAGCCGATAGACGCGATGACCAGTCCGGTCGCTTCGGCTTCGTTTTTGCCCTCATCCAGCAGGGCGTGATACTTTTCCTCTAAATTTGCCAGCATATCAGCTTTGATACGTTGTGTGTCCGTGTTCTGTGGCAGCGCAGCAAACAGCGCCTCCACATAGTTACGAATTGCTTCCATTTCCCATATCCTCCTTTGCAAAACGGTCGACCACAGCCTTGAGCACGCGCCATTCGGCGCATTTGGCCGTATAGGCACGTTTGCCTTCGTCTGTGATGGTGTAATAGGTGCGCGGACGACCTTGCGTTTCGCTGCCCTGATAGGGCACGATCCAGCCCTGTTTTTCCAGCCGCCCGAACGCAGAATATAGTGTCGTTTCCTTGATTGGGTATTCGCCGCCGCTGCGTCGTTCGATCTCACGGGAGATGGCGTAGCCGTAGGAATCCCCCTCGCACAGCAGACACAGGATCAGCATGTCGTTGTAGCCGCGCATCACGTCGCTTCCCAGCATAGCGCACCTCCTTTTTACTCCATCTGATGAAGTAATCATAACACAACTACTACGACAGGTCAAGTAGATAGCGCAGTTTTGGGGAAATAAAAAGGGCGACCCATCGGGTCGTCCTTTTGCATATCTTCAGCAGTTTTCCAGATCAATAATCAGCTTTTTGCAGTAGGAACAGTGCCACGCACGCGCTTCTGCGCGCTGCGTGGGTGCATGGGAGCCGACGGTCAATCCCCCGCAGGCCCACAGGCCGAACAACATCTGTTTGTCTTTGGGCAGCCATTTGAGCGCCTTGTGGTCGCCCAGCAGTTTGCCGTCAAGCATTTCTTTTCCGCAGTAAGGGCATTGCATCATCGGTCATACCTCCCTGAAAAACACGTCGGTGGATGGAACAGGTCATGGCAGGCAGAAGGGGGTTTTGCGGAAGCGGCCGCCGCCCACGCGCAGCGAGGGAGCGGGATAGGCGAGGGCGTACAGATCGTCCGCGAGCGCGTCGCGGGCAAGGGCGGGTTGGATTGCGTCCGGCAGCGTGCGTTCTGTGACCGGTTTGACGATGACCGGCAGCGCGCAGGTGTTCTTCATGCGCCGCAGGACGTCGCGCCCGCGTGCGCCGACCGCCAGCACGCGCACATAGTCCGCGGCTGGTGGAACGCTGGTCGGCAGGTCGAGCCATGCGCGCATAAGCGCGCGGCGCACCCGCGCAAGCGGGTAGCGACGGGTCTGGGCGGCAGCACAGATTGCGTTGAAGTCTGTGTTGTCGCGGATGGCCGTCCACAGGCGGTTTTCCAGTCCATCATTGCCGCAATAGCGGGCAAGGTCGGCGGGCGTCAGCCGCCGCAGATGCGCAAGAATGGCCTGATCAACCGCATGCCGTGTCACCGGCGCTTCGTCTGCTGCAATGGCGCGAGAGAGCACACCAAAGGAGGCTTGCGGCATCAGCGGACGGCATTCTTCCAGCCTGCCTTGCGTGAGCAGCTTGCGCAGATAAGATGCCGAGGGCAGACCGTCCGCAGGAATTTCGCTGTCATGCGCGCTGCCTGCGCGCAAAATGGCAAGCGGCTGCATGGAGCTGTCCAGTGTATCCAGCGCGCACAGATATTCGACCGCAAGCGTGTTGTTCGGGCTTGCCAGCAGCGCACCGGCTTCCGGGTCGGCCGCTGCGACTGCCTGCTGCATCGCGGCGGCATAGGGCAGGCCAGCTGCAAGCGCCTGCCGCAGCGCGTCGGCAGGTGCACCCTCCGCACGGGACAGGTCGGCCGCACGGCGCAGCAGCGCAAGATCAGCGCGTTCCGCGCCGAAGGAAAGATGGGTGACGCATCCAAGCGCATCCAGCAGCGCGACCGCGCCGAACGCAAACCCGGATGCGGACCACAGACAGGCACTCAGCGGCGTTTCCAGCATCAGATCTGCACCGCACTGCACCGCGGCTTCAGCACGGCGGTACTTTTCCATCACCGCGAGATCGCCCCGCTGGACAAAGTTGCCGCTCATCGCGCACACGATAGCCGTGTCTTCGCCCAGTGCACGGCGGGTCTCGGCTAGATGATGCGCGTGCCCCGCATGGAAGGGGTTATATTCGGCAACAACGCCGCAGACGGTCATAAACAGGCTCCTTCAAATTGCAAATGCACAGGCGCACGGGCTAAAATTTGGCTTGTACATTTGCAGTAAATCGTGTAATATAAGAGTGTAATATTATTATATCGGCTTCCGCGGCTTTGTGCAAGCCGCCAAATACGGCACAAGGGAGTTTTGCAAATGAAAGTTCTGGTTATCAACGCCGGCAGCTCTTCGCTCAAGTATCAGCTGCTCGACACCGAATCCGGCGACGTTATGGCCAAGGGCCTGTGCGAGCGCATCGGCATCGACGGCGTACTGACGCACACCGGCAACAAGTCGGATGAAAAATTTAAGTTTGATATCGCAATGCCGACGCATAAGGAAGCAATCCAGTCGGTTATCAATGTGCTGCTCGATCCCGAAAAGGGCGTTATCTCCTCGATGAGCGAGATCGACGCGGTCGGTCACCGCGTGGTACACGGCGGCGAGTTCTTCTCGGACAGCGTCATCATCACCGAAAAGGTCATCAAGGCGATCGAGGACTGTGTCCCGCTGGCACCGCTGCACAATCCGCCCAACCTGATCGGCATTCAGGCTTGCCGCGACGTTATGGGTCCGGATGTGCCGATGGTTGCGGTATTCGACACCGCGTTCCATCAGACCATGCCGCAGTCGCATTACATGTATGCGATTCCGTATGAGTACTATGAGAAGTACAAGATCCGTCGCTATGGCTTCCACGGCACCAGCCACAAGTATGTTTCCCAGCAGGCTGCTGAGATGCTCGGCCGTCCGCTCGAGGAACTGCGCCTGATCACCTGCCATCTGGGCAACGGCTCTTCCATCTGCGCGATCAACCGCGGCAAGAGCTATGATACCTCGATGGGCTTCACCCCGCTGGACGGTCTGCCGATGGGCACCCGCGCGGGCAATCTGGACCCGGCTATCATCGAGTTCCTGGCAGAGCATGAGAACATCTCTGCGGCGGACGTTATCAATATCCTCAACAAGAAGTCCGGTATGCTGGGCATTTCGGGCGTTTCGTCCGACTTCCGCGATCTGGACGCTGCCATCACTGACGGCAATGCGCGTGCGGCGCTGGCCAAGGAAATGTTCAACCTGTCGGTTAAGAAGATCATCGGCTCGTACATCGCAGAGATGGGCGGCGTAGATGCGATCATCTTCACCGCGGGCGTAGGCGAGAACGACCGCTCGGTCCGCTGGGATGTTTGCGAGCACATGGAGTATCTCGGCATCAAGATCGACCCGGAGAAGAACAAGTACCGCGGCAAGCAGATGGATATTTCCATTGACTGGGCGCGCGTGCGTGTGCTGGTCATCCCCACCAATGAGGAACTGATGATCGCCAAGGACACCGAGCGTCTGGTAAACGAAGCAAAGTAACAAAGAGATCGGAAAAACGGGGCGGGGCAACAAGGCTTTGCCCTGTTTTTCTGCCGTCAGGGAGGACAATATGCAGCAAACCGATCTCCGTCAGGAGAAAAAATACTGTACGCGGCTGGGATGGGCTTTGACGCTGACAATGATATGCGCGCTTGTGTGGCAGATGGGGCTGACGGTTTTGATGTTCGCCGGACGATTGGCGGGCGGCATGAGCACCTATATGCTGCTGGCGCTGGTGGGGTATTACCTGCCTGCGCTGCCGCTGTCCTATTGGCTGTGCCGCCGGATACCGGTAACAAAGCCAGCGCAGCGGCCGCTGACCGTGCGCTTGCTGGGACGCTGGTTTGTCATTGGTATCGGACTGATGTGGGTGGGATCGATTACCGGCTCATGGCTGAATGACTTAGTCTATCAGATAGCGCATCTGGAGACGGTCGATATGGTGACCGAGACCTTTAACGAAATGCCGCTGTCGGTCGTGCTGGTGGGGGCTTGCGTGCTCGGACCGCTGTGTGAGGAGCTGCTGTTTCGCGGCTTGCTGGCAGGACGGCTGGCGCGATATGGCCAGAAGCCGGCGGCGTTCGTATCCGCGCTGCTCTTCGGCCTGTATCATGCCAACCTCTCGCAGTTTTTCTATGCGTTTCTGCTGGGACTGCTGCTCGCCTATGCGTATTTTTACACCGGAAAGCTCAAAACATCGGTCGTGCTGCACATGCTGTTTAATTTTTACGGGTCGTTTGTTGTGTTCCTGCTACCGGAGGACGGCGTGCTGCCCGTGCTGTACGGGCTGAGCTGGCCGGTGCTGACCATTGTGGGCGCGGTGCTGCTGGTGCGTGGCAGAAAGCGTCAGGTGTGGGAGCACGGCCCGTGCGCGCCGTCCATGCGGGTGGTGTTTGGCAGCGTCGGCATGACGCTGGCGATCATCCTCTGTTTTGTGCAGACGGCAACCATGTATGTATTTTAGAAAGGCGGAAACAGGCAATGCGAGTGGATTTGCATATGCACACCGGGTATTCGGCGGATGCCGCATTCCCGCAGACGGTGGAGGATAAGGTGCGCGCCTGCCGCGCGGCGGGGCTGGACATCATCGGCATCACCGATCATCTGGATTTTTATCGCACCCGCGGCCCGCTGGAAAACCGGGACGCAGAAGCATGCCTGCGTGATATACGGGCTGCCAAGGAAGCGGCAGAGGGAATCGAGGTGCTGGTCGGGATCGAGATCGGGCAGATCCATGCCGATCCTGCGGCAGATGCCTTCGTGCGCGGGCATCAGCTGGACATGGTGATCGGCTCACTGCACGCCATGCCGAACGATCTGGATATATATTTCCACGACTACGAGCATCTGGACTGCGATGCGTTTTTGCAGGAGTATTTCGATCAGATGCTGGAGATGGAGGCGCACGGCGGGTTTGACGTGCTGGCGCACATTGACTATCCGCTGCGCGTAATGAAGCACGGCGATTATGTGCCGTCGTTTGACCAGTACATGGACCGCGTGCAGCAGGTGCTGCGCGCCTGTATCGACCACGGTTATGCGCTCGAACTGAATGCTGCAGGACTGGCCAGCTGGCAGAAAAAGGTCGGTCCACCGCAGAATATCCTGTACGAATACCGCCGTATGGGCGGCGAACGCATCTCAATTGGCTCGGATTCGCATACGCTGGACACGGTCGGGCGCGGGGTGGCAGACTGCACGGCGAACGCGCTGGACGCAGGGTTTACCACCGTCACCGTGTTCCGTGGACGCAAGCCGGAACAGGTGCCATTAACAAAGTAAGCAGGGAGAAATTCATGTTGTTTCACAATAAAAACGAAATCACGCACGCTGAAACCACGGTGCAGGGGCGCGCAAAGATCAATTTGACGCTGGATGTGACCGGCCGCAGGGACGACGGCTACCATACGGTCAAAATGGTGATGCAGTCTGTCGAACTGCATGATGAGATTCAGGTGGTAGTCACCCATGGCAAAAAAAAGCCGCGCGGCATTGTGCTCAGCTGCAATCTGCCCTATTTGCCGTTGGACGAGCATAATCTGGCTTACCGCGCGGCGGACCTGTTCTATCAGAAGACGGGTACGCTGCTGGAAACGTGCGAAATCCACATCGAAAAGCGCATTCCGGTGGCCGCAGGGCTGGCCGGCGGCTCGACCGACGCTGCGGCGGTGCTGCGTGCGCTCAATACGCTGCATGAAACCGGCCTGACCGACGACGAGCTGTGCGAGATGGGCCTGAAAATCGGCGCGGATGTGCCGTACTGCCTGCGCGGCGGCACGATGCTGGCGGAGGGCATCGGAGAGGAGTTGACCGCCTTGCCGCCCATGCCGCATTGCTGGGTTGTGCTGTGCAAGCCGCCGTTCGGAGTTTCTACCAAGGAGGTTTATACCGAGATCGACGCGGTGGAACTGAAGGAACGACCGGATACAGCCGGCATGATCCGCGCCCTGGAACAGCAGGACTTCGCGGGTGTTTGTAAGCGCTTGAGCAACGTTATGGAACTGGTGACGGCGACCAAGCGTCGCCAGATCGGAGAAATCAAGGCATTTCTCACGGAAAACGGCGCGGACGGAACGCTGATGAGCGGCTCGGGGCCGACGGTGTTCGGCTTGTTTTCGGATGAGGGCCGCGCCAAGACCGCGGCAAAAATGCTGTCCCGCCGATTTGCGGATACTTTTTTAACCGAAACCGTATAACAAACCCGCCTTCCGGGCATACTGGGGACACCAGATGACGGAAGGCGGTATTTTTATGACAGAACAGACCAAACGGGCGGTGATTGCGGCGGCAACCGCATGCAGTGTGCTGTTGACAGGTGCATTTGCACCGCAGCAGCCAAAGGCCGCATGGTGGTGCACGGCGTTTTCCGTCACTTGCGAGGAAACGGCGGCACTGTCGGAAAACAGCGATTCGGTTACATTTCGGTGCAAATTAGCCGATTGGTGGCGGGAGATCATGGGATAATCCTTGCCGCGCCTGTCCCTCTGTGGTATAATAGCCGCAAAGCGGCAATTCTGTTTTCTATCGGAAAGTTGGCCGCAAACCTACCAACGGAGGAAAAACATGAAGATTATCAATGAAAAGGGCAAGCTGTTCGGCGTGGTGAACATCGTCGATCTGCTCGTGCTGCTGGCGGTGATCGCGGTTGCTGCGGGCGTGGGCTATAAGCTGTTCGCGCCGCAGATTGTGGAGGCGACATCCAAGCAGGTGCCGATGACGGTAGTCGTGCGTGTACGTGGCGCGACCCCGTTTCTGGTGAAGGAGGTGCAGCGCAACGATCAGGTCGGTAAAAAGATCGTCAGCGGCAGCTCGTTTACAGACGCGGTCATTACGGACATGCAGATCGAAGACTATGTGCAGCAGGTGACCACGGCGGACGGAAAGATTGTGGATGCGCTGGACCCGAGCAAGAAGGATCTGGTGTTCACAATCGAAACCACTGTGGCCGAGGATACGGCAGCGCCCTCGATCGGCACGCAGGAGGTGCGCGCAGGCCGCACGTTCATCATCAAGACCAACGACTTTGAGACGACCGGCAATATTGATTCGGTACAGATCGGCGAGTAAGGCCTATGAAAGCGATTTTTCAAAACAGCCTGCTGGTGCGGGCAGTGCTGCGCCTGCGTGAATGGTATCATGAGGGCGCCATCGCGAGCTTTTTCCGGAAGGTTGCAAATGCCTATCCGGATTCCCGCTTCCGCCGGATATGGGACGGTTTTTGCGCCACGCCTATCTGCACGGTGGACAACAGCCGCTATGCACGTGTGATCGCTGCGTTGCGGCGTTTTGTCGAGCGTGTGGGCGATGCGGCGGCGCAAAGCATGATTTATCGGCTTTGCCTTGCTATTTGGAAGCCGGTTTCAACCTTCCTGGGCGGCGGTGTGATCGGCCGGGTGTGCCGCTTCTTCGGCGTGCGCGGTCTGCTGCTGGTATGTTTGGCAATGTATCTGCCGCTGGATTACTTTATCCGCAACTGTATTCCCATTGCATTCATCGGCTCGATATGGGATGAATGCCTGATGCTTGCGGCGTTTGCCTATGTCCTGTGGCATACCGCGATGCGCCGCGCGCCGCTTGGACTGCGTGCAACGCCTGTGGACACCTATCTGCTGTTGTTCATCGGCGTGGGCTTTTTCCTGATGTGCGCGGTGTCGCCCTATCCGTCCATTGCGCTCGACGGATATCGCGCGGTGGTGCAGTACCTGTTCTGGTTCTTCCTTGTCACGCGGCTGATTGAGGATGACCGTGATTTTGCGATTTTTTACGGCGCGCTGCTTGCGATGGCGGTGCCGATCGCGCTGCACGGCATTTATCAGTATATTGTCGCCGCGCCCATTCCAGCGGGCTGGGTGTCCCAGACCGAGGAAAGCGTGCGCACGCGCGTTTATTCGCTCGCCGGCAGCCCGAATATTATGGGTAGCCTGCTGGTGTTGTTCGCGCCTATGGCGGCGGGTCTGGCATATTACTGCAAAAAGATGTGGGTCAAGGTGCTGGCTATCGGCGTAACCGGCATGATGTGCTTGTGCTGCATCTTCACGTTCTCTAAGGGCGCGTGGGGAGGTCTGGCAGTCGCGGTGATCGTGTTTGCCATCTTCCTAGACCGTCGCCTGATTGCGCTGATGGCGGTGGCAGGTGCGGGTGCGCTCATTGCCATTCCGTCGATTGCAAACCGCATCACTTATCTGTTCACGGCGGACTATATGGAGGCCAGCCAGCGTGCGGGCCGTATGGTGCGGTGGGAGACCGGTTTGAACCTGCTGCATGAGTCCAATCCGTGGCTCGGCTTTGGCCTCGGCCGCTTCGGCGGCGCGGTTGCCATGCAGAATAAGATCATCGAAGAGACGGATACCTTCGAGTATTTCTACATGGATAACTACTATCTGAAAACGCTCGTGGAAATGGGCTATATCGGCCTGATTTTCTTCATCGTCCTGCTCATCGGCATGGCACTTTGGTGTCTGCGCTCGATCGGCAGAACGAATTTCAACCAGACCGACCGCACCCGCGTGCTGGCGGTGTCCATGTTCGCGGGTATGTGCGGCGTGCTGGTACACTGCTATTTCGAGAATATCTTTGAGGTGCCGTATATGATGGCCTACTTCTGGAGTATGGCAGCGGCGATTATGTATCTGGGGTATTTTCGTAAAAAGCGAAAAGGATAGTTCGGTGCACACTACTGGTCTATACCACTTTGGGATAAATGATACCAAAAACACATCAAAAGGACGGCAAAACATGCGTTTTGCCGTCCTTTTTTGCGCACTTTACACAATCCTTTTTGCTTTACATGGATTTTACAAACACGGGCTTTTGGATTTTACATTGTCCCCGTAAGATATGCTTGTAACGAAAAACAAGATCTGAATGCAAAGGAGAAATTTAAGTTATGAAAAAGAGTGTATCCCTGCTGCTGGCAGGCCTGATGCTTTGTGGTGCGCTGGCAGGCTGCGGCGGCAATGCAAGTGATGCGAGCGCAAACGGCACGGATGACGCGGCTGCTACCGGTGCTTCCGGTGCGATCACGGTGATTTCCCGTGAGGACGGCTCCGGCACGCGCAGCGCGTTTGTTGAACTGACCGGTGTTGAGGACGACAACGGCGACAACACCACCGCAGAGGCGGAAATCGCAAATAAGACCGACGTGGTGCTGACCAGCGTTGCCGGCAACGAGAGCGCCATCGGCTATGTTTCGCTCGGCTCCCTCAATGACACCGTCAAGGCGATTCAGGTAGACGGCGTAGACGCTACGGTCGAGAATGTCAAGAGCGGCGATTACACGCTGTCCCGTCCGTTCAACATTGCCACCAAGGGCGAGCCGACCGGCGTTGCCAAGGACTTCATCAACTTCATCCTGAGCGCTGACGGCCAGGCAATCGTCGAAGAAGAGGGCTACATCAAGGTAAATGACGAAGCGGAAGCGTTCACTTCGGACGGTTCGGAAGGTCAGATCGCGGTTGGCGGTTCCTCCTCGGTTTCCCCGGTGATGGAAAAGCTGATCGAGGCATATCAGGCGGTAAACCCCAAGGCTAAGATCGAGCTGCAGACCTCTGACTCCACCTCCGGCATGACCGGCGCTATGGACGGCACGTTCGCCATCGGCATGGCTTCCCGTGAGCTGAAGGACGAAGAAGCTGCGGAACTGACCGGCACCGCTATCGCGCTGGACGGCATCGCGGTTGTCGTAAATCCGGCAAGCAGCATTGAGAATCTGACGATGGATCAGATCAAGGGCATCTACACCGGCGAGATCACCGACTGGGCCGACGTAGCTGCGTAAGAATAACCGAACACGGGAATACAGGGCGAAATCCGTTTCGCCCTTTCCCACTGTCTATGGGGTGAAAACATGAACGAATCCGCAACCAGGCAGAAGAGCGAAATGAAAAACCTGCTCGAAAAGGTGATGCACGGCGTGTTTTTTGTCTGCGCGCTTGCGTCTATTCTTGCGGTGGCTCTGATCTGCGTTTTCCTGTTTGTCAACGGCATCCCTGCGATCCGTGAGATCGGCGTGCTGGATTTTCTGACCGGCACGACTTGGAAGCCGGGCAATGACGTTTACGGCATCCTGCCGATGATCGTCGGCAGCATTTACATCACGGCCGGGGCAATCGTGATCGGTGTGCCGATCGGATTGTTGACCGCAATCTTTATGGCGTTCTACTGCCCGAAGCGCATTTACGGTGTGCTCAAGCCGTGCACCGAGCTGCTGGCTGGCATTCCGTCCATTGTTTACGGTTTTTTCGGCATGGTGGTGATCGTGCCGGCGGTGCTCGAGGTGGCACGGTTCTTCGGCGCGAAGATTTCTTCCGGTTCAACCATCCTGTCCGCGTCCATCCTGCTTGGCATCATGATCCTGCCGACCATCATCGGCGTATCTGAAGCGGCACTGCGCGCGGTGCCGAATGCCTATTATGAAGGTGCAGTCGCGATGGGTGCCACCCATGAGCGCGCGATCTTCTCGGTCATGCTGCCCGCGGCAAAGTCCGGCGTTCTGGCCGGTATCGTGCTGGGTATCGGCCGTGCCATCGGTGAAACGATGGCGGTTATCATGGTGGCGGGCAACCAGCCGCGACTAACGGGCAGCCTGCTCAAGGGCATTCGCACGATGACAGCGAACATCGTCATCGAAATGGGCTATGCGACCGGCCTGCATCGCGAGGCGCTGATCGCCACGGGTGTGGTTTTGTTCGTGTTCATTCTGCTGATTAATCTGACCTTCTCGGTGCTGAAAAGGAGGAAGGACGCATGACAACCGAAGCGACTTCTGCGGCAAAAAAAACGGCGGTGCAGACATCGGAAAAGCAGCCGCGCGTATATGGCCGCGGCAAAGCGCGTTTGCAAAAGGGGCTGGTTTACGGCGCGGCGGTTCTGACCTTTGCCGTGCTACTGTTCCTGATCGCATACATCTTAATTAACGGCGTGCCGCATCTCAAGCTGTCGCTGTTTGAGTGGACTTACAATTCGGATAACGTGTCCATGATGCCGGCCATCATCACGACCATAGAAATGACGCTGCTCGCGCTGCTGCTGGCGGTGCCGCTTGGTCTGTTTACCGCTGTGTATCTGAACGAATATGCGTCCCGCGGCAATAAGCTGGTCAATATCATCCGTATCACCACCGAGACGCTGTCCGGTATTCCGTCGATCGTATACGGCCTGTTCGGTATGCTGTTTTTTGTCACGCAGCTGCATTGGGGCTACTCGCTGCTCGCAGGCGCAATGACGCTGGCAATTATGATTCTGCCGCTCATTATGCGCACGGCGGAGGAGGCGCTCATTTCGGTGCCGGACACCTTCCGTGAGGGTTCGTTTGGCCTTGGCGCGGGTCGTCTGCGCACGGTGTTCCGCATCGTGCTCCCCAGCGCAATGCCGGGCATCCTGTCCGGTATCATTCTGGCGATCGGCCGCATCGTGGGCGAAACCGCGGCGCTGATTTTCACTGCCGGTACGATGGCGCAGATCCCGGGGCTGTTCCAGTCCGGCCGCACGCTGGCCATTCATATGTATGTGCTGTCCGGCGAGGGCCTGCACATGAACGAAGCCTATGCGACTGCGGTCGTGCTGCTGGTTGTTGTGCTGCTGATGAACGCGCTTTCGGCCCTTGTTGCCAAAAAGCTGACCAAAAAGTAATCGGAGGAAGCTATGGAACAGAATAAAATTGAGATTCGGGACATGAACCTCTTTTACGGGGATTTTCATGCCCTGCATGATATAGATCTGGATATCAAAGCCAACGAGATCACGGCGTTCATCGGGCCTTCCGGCTGCGGCAAGTCGACGCTGCTGCGCTCCTTAAACCGCATGAACGATCTGGTGGAGGGCTGCAAGATCACGGGTGACATCCGTCTGGATGGTCAGGACATTTACCATGACTGCGATGTGAACATCCTACGCAAGCGCGTGGGTATGGTGTTCCAGAAGCCCAATCCGTTCCCGATGTCCATTTACGACAACATTGCTTACGGCCCGCGCACGCACGGCATCAAGAGCCGCGTCAAGCTGGACGAAATCGTTGAGACCTCGCTGCGTCATGCCGCAATCTGGGACGAAACCAAGGACTGCCTGAAAAAGTCCGCGCTGTCCATGTCGGGCGGCCAGCAGCAGCGTATCTGCATTGCCCGCGCACTGGCAGCCGATCCGGAAGTGCTGCTGATGGACGAGCCGACCTCCGCGCTCGACCCGATTTCGACCGCGAAAATCGAAGACCTTGTACTCGAGCTGAAAAAAGATTATACTATCGTTATGGTCACGCACAACATGCAGCAGGCCACCCGCGTATCCGATACGACTGCGTTTTTCCTGCTCGGCGATATGATCGAGGTGGGGGACACCGAAAAGCTGTTCTCCATGCCGCGGGATAAGCGCACCGAGGATTACATTACGGGGAGGTTTGGCTGATGAGAAACCGTTTCGATTCGCAGCTTTTGGAGCTGAACAACGAACTGATCGCTATGGGCGCGCTGTGCGAAAACGCGATCGCAAGCTCGGTCAAGGCGCTGCTCGGCGGCGATACCAAGCTGGCCGCGTCTGCCATCCGCATCGATCAGGAGATCGACCGCAAGGAGCGCGAGATCGAGTCCATGTGCCTGAAACTCCTGCTGCAGCAGCAGCCGGTGGCGAGCGACCTGCGCCTGATCTCTTCCGTTTTGAAAATGATTACGGATATCGAGCGCATCGGCGACCAGGCGAGCGATATTGCGGAAATTGTCACCTATCTGTCCGGTGCGTGCGGCCATAATGCGCATATCGAGCAGATGGCGCAGGCGACCATTAAGATGGTCACCGACAGTCTGGACGCGTTTGTGCGCCGCGATTTGACGCTGGCGTGGAGCGTAATCGAATATGACGACGTGGTCGATAACCTGTTTGCCGAGTGCAAAAAGGATTTGATCGCGGAGATCTCACAAAACTCCGAGGACGGCGAGCGAGTGCTGGATATCCTGATGATCGCCAAGTATCTGGAGCGCATTGGGGATCACGCGACCAATATTGCCGAGTGGGTGGAGTTTTCCATCACCGGCACGCACAAGGCGCAGGAAAAGTAAGCAATACAGCAAAAAGGTTTGGAAATGGCTGCCGGGGGCGGCCACTGAGGAGGAAACGCAATGATTTATTGCGTGGAGGACGATGCAGGCATTCGGGAACTGGTCGTCTATACGCTGCAAAACACGGGCATGGAAGCCCGTGGTTTGGAGGATGGCAGCGCGCTCTCTGCGGCGCTGCGCGAGAAAAAGCCGCAGCTGATCCTGCTGGATATCATGCTGCCGGGTGAGGACGGCATCAGCATTCTGCGCCGTCTGCGCGGCGCGCAGGAGACGGCAGGTATCCCGGTCATTCTGCTGACAGCGAAGAACACCGAGTATGATAAAGTGGTTGGGCTGGACAGCGGCGCGGATGATTATGTTGCCAAGCCGTTCGGCATGATGGAACTGGTGGCGCGTATCCGTGCGGTGCTGCGCCGCACGCAGGCCGGGACAGACGGCGAAGAAGCCGCCTGTCCGTTGGTAGCGGGCGATATTTGTGTGGATGAGCGCGCACACAGCGTTTTCGTCGGGGAACAGGAGGTACAGCTGACACTCAAGGAGTATCAGCTGCTCTGTCTGCTGATGAAAAACCGCGGCGCGGTACTGACGCGCGACGTGCTGCTGGAGAATATCTGGGGGTACGGCAACGAGAGCGAAACCAGAACGGTGGATGTACACATCCGCACTTTGCGGCAAAAGCTGGGTACAGCGGGCTCGATGATTGAAACCGTGCGCGGTGTCGGCTATCGTATGGGAGAGCACGCATGAGAAAGCGTGTTTTCGGCAGTATTTTTCTCACTGCGCTGGTCACGCTGATCGTCACGGTGTCCCTGCTGCTGGTGGCAGTGCATTCTGGCTTGACGCAGGATTTGCAGGAGCGTCTGAGTAATGAATGCAACTACATCGCTGCTGCGACGGCATCCGGGGATGAGCAGGAGTTGCAGCGCATCGGCAGTGTGTACGCTGACCGGATCACGCTGGTGGATGCGGATGGCACGGTGCTGTATGACAACGAGCGGGACGCAGTGGAGATGGAAAACCATGCTTCGCGTCCGGAAATTGCTGAGGCACTGGAAAAAGGCGTGGGTGAGTTCAGCCGTTTGTCCGATACGCTGGCCGAACAGACCTATTACTATGCGATCCGGCTGGCGGACGGTACGGTCTTACGCGTTTCTTCTACGGCGGACAGCGCTTTTGGCGCGTTATCGACCGCTTCCCCATGGATTGTGTTGATTGTGCTGTTGGCGCTGCTGGTGGCGGCGCTGCTGGCAAGCTGGCTGACCCATGTGTTTCTAGAGCCGATCGTGACGCTCGACCTGCACGAGCCGCTGAAAAACGACGCCTATGATGAGCTTTCGCCATTGCTGCACCGCATGGATAAGCAGAACCACAAGATTGCGTCTCAGCTGGGCGAACTCAAACGGCGGCAGGCGGAATTTGACGATATCACCGCGCGGATGGATGAGGGGCTGGTGCTCTTTTCCGCACAGGGCGATATCCTGTTTGCCAATCGCGCGGTGCGGGCGCTGTTCCCCAAGGACAGCGCAACCGGCGGCTATATGACGCTGTGCCGCGACGCGGAGTATATCCGCGTGGTGGAGGAAGCACTGGGCGGCGAAAGCGCGCACGGCAGGATGGAGAAGGACGGGCGCGTATATTCGCTGACCGCAAGCTCGGTCGCCGGAGAAGGACAGGGGCATGCGGCGGTATTGTTCGTGGTGGATATCACCGAGCGCGAGCAGGCGGAGCGCCAGCGGCAAGAATTTACCGCAAATGTGTCGCATGAACTGAAAACCCCGCTGACCAGTATCATGGGTTTTGCGGAGATCATGGAAAACGGCATCGTCCGACCGGAGGATATCGGCCGATTTGCGGGCAAGATTCGGAGCGAGGCAATGCGTTTGCTGACGCTCATTGAGGATATCATCCGCCTATCTCGGCTGGATGAAGGTGCGCCCGTGCCGTTCGAGCCGGTGGAGCTGAGCGCATTGTGCGGCACTGTGCGTGATCGGCTGACACACAAAGCGGCGGAAAACAAGATCACGCTGCATGTGAAAGGCACTCCGGTGACGGTGTCCGGTCAGCGGCGTACGCTCGAACAGATGATTTTTAACCTTGCGGACAACGCAATCGCCTATAACAAGACACATGGCTCGGTCACGCTGGAAACAGGTGAGGAGAACGACGCGCCATTTGTGCGTGTGTCGGATACCGGTATTGGTATTGCGCCCGCCGATCAGCCGCGCGTGTTTGAGCGGTTTTATCGCGTGGATAAGAGCCACAGCAAGCAGACGGGCGGCACCGGATTGGGACTGTCGATCGTCAAGCACGGCGCGGCGCTGCACCATGCGCAGATCGACCTGCACAGTACGCTCGGCGAAGGCACTGAGATTACATTGCGGTTTCCGAAAGCAGAATAATAAAACATCCCGCAGGGAAGTACCTGCGGGATGTCTTTTTATTAGGACAAACGGTTTTTGAAATCCTCATAGTCGAACATGCGAATGGCTTCGTCCGTGCCGTCCGCGCGGCGAATTGCGATGAGCGGCAGCGGTACGCCGTTGAAGGTATTGGTTTTGACCATGGTGTACAGCGCCATGTCCTCAAACACAACCTGATCGCCCGGGCGCAGCGTGTTGTCGAACGAGTATTCGCCAATCACGTCGCCAGCGAGACAGGAACGACCGGTGAGCAGATAGGTGAACGCTTTTTTGCCCGGCTCGTCCGCACGGAACACCGGCGGGCGGTAGGGCATTTCGAGCACATCCGGCATGTGGCACGCTGCCGAGGTATCCAGAATGGCGATCTCCTTGCCGTTTTTCATCACTTCGAGCACGGTGGAGACCAGATAGCCTGCGTTCAGCACAACGGCTTCACCCGGCTCCAGATAAATCTGCACGTTATACTTTTCGCGCAGATCGTTGATGCATTTGACCAGCAGTTCCACGTCGTAATCGTCGCGTGTGATGTGGTGGCCGCCGCCGAGGTTGAGCCACTTCATGCCCTCCATATACTTGCCGAAGCGTTCTTCGAATGCTTCAACCGTACGTACCAGATCATCCGCGTTCTGCTCGCACAGGGTATGGAAGTGCAAACCGTCGATGCCGGTCAGCAGTTCGGGCTGGAAGTTCGCCTCCGTGATGCCCAGACGCGAACCGGGGCTGCACGGGTCGTAGATCGCGTGTTCCGCGGGCTGGGTCGAGCATTCAGGATTGACGCGCAGACCGCAGCTCTTGCCTGCCGCGCGCGCAAGGCTGCCATACGCCTTCCACTGATGGAACGAGTTGAATACAATGTGGTCGGCGTAGTGTAAAATCTCCTGAAATTCGCCCTCGGCATAGGCGGGGGAGTAAACGTGCGTCTCGCCGCCGAATTCTTCGTGGCCGAGGCGCGCTTCATACAGACCGGACGCGGTCGTGCCGGCCAGATATTCGCGCAGCAGCGGATAGACCGAGAACATAGAAAACGCCTTCTGCGCCAGCAGGATCTTTGCGCCCGTGCGCTCGGCTACGTCGCGAAGGACGGCCAGATTCTGCACCAGACGGTTTTCGTCCACAAGGAAACAGGGCGTGGGCAGTTCGGTAAATTTCATATCAGTCCACCAATGCCGGGTTTTCGTTGATCTGCCACGGCAGACCCCACTTGTTCAGCGCTTCCATGTACGGATCGGGATCGAACTCCTCGACTGTGTACACGCCGGGCTTCGACCATTTGCCGGTCATCAGCATCATGGCGCCGATCATAGCCGGTACGCCGGTGGTGTAGCTGATCGCCTGCGAACCGACTTCGCGGTAGCATTCCTCATGGTCGCAGACGTTATAGATATAGGCGGTCTTTTCCTTGCCGTCCTTTTTGCCGGTGAAGATGCAGCCGATGTTGGTCTTGCCCTTGGTGCGCGGGCCGAGGGTCGCGGGATCGGGCAGCAGCGCCTTAAGGAACTGGATCGGCACGATCTGATGTCCTTCGAACTCGATCGGGGTAGTGGACAGCATGCCGACGTTTTCCAGACACTTCATGTGGGTCAGGTACGACTGGCCGAAGGTCATAAAGAAGCGGATGCGTTTCACATTCGGAATATTCTTCGCCAGCGACTCGATCTCCTCATGGTGCAGCAGGTACATGTCCTTCTGGCCGACCTGATCAAAGTCGTACTCGCGCTTGATGGACATGGCCGGAATTTCGACCCAATGGCCGTTCTCCCAGTAAGAGCCGGGCGCGGAAACTTCGCGCAGGTTGATCTCAGGGTTGAAATTGGTCGCAAACGGATAGCCGTGGTCGCCGCCGTTGCAGTCGAGGATGTCGATGGTGTCGATCTCATCGAACAGGTGCTTTTGTGCATAGGCGCAGTAGGCCTGCGTGACGCCCGGATCAAAGCCCGAGCCCAAAAGCGCGGTCAGCCCCGCCTTTTCAAACTTCTCCCTATACGCCCACTGCCATGAATAGTCAAAGTAGGCGGTGAAGCCCTCTTCCTTGCAGCGCTTTTCGTAGATTTCGCGCCACTTGGGGTCGTCGGTGTCCTCCGGCTCGTAGTTTGCCGTGTCCATATAGTTGACGCCGCACTTGAGGCACGCGTCCATGATGGTCAGATCCTGATAGGGCAGAGCGATGTTCATGACGATATCCGGCTTATACTCGTCGATGAGTGCCACCAGCTCGTCAACATTGTCCGCGTCGACCTTGGCGGTGCGGATCTTGGTGGGCGTGGTGCCCTCCAGCTTTTCCTTGATCGCGTCGCACTTGGATTTGGTGCGCGAGGCGATCATGATTTCCTCAAATATGCTGCTGTTCTGGCAGCACTTGTGAATGACAACCGAGGCTACGCCGCCGCAGCCGATGATAAGTGCTTTTCCCATGACTCATTCCTCCACTTTTTCCAGTAGTTTTTGAACGTAATTCGGTAGATAAAATGCACCCTTGTGCAAATTGGTGTTGTAGTATTTGGTCTCGATGCCGCGCGCGTTCCATGCGTCCGCGTCGAGGTCGTGCACCGGATGCACGCCGCGGGATGAGAAGCCGAACAGCCAGTGTCCGGACGGATAGGTTGGGATGTGCGCCTGAAACAGGCGGGATAGCTCGAACGAATGGACGATATTGCGGTGCGCGCGCTGGCAGGCAAGCGCGTCGCCCTTGTAGAACGGGCTTTCGTGCTGGTTGACCAGAATGCCGTCCGGTTTGAGCGCTTTGTAGCAGTTGCCGTAAAACTCCATCGTGAACAGACCCTCGCCCGGACCAAACGGGTCGGTCGAGTCGATGATGATGAGGTCGTACTCGTCCTCGATGCGGCGGATGTATTTCAGGCCGTCCTGATAGAGAATGTGCACGCGAGGGTCATCCAGACTGCACGCCACAGTCGGCAAAAATTCCCTGCACACCGCGACCACACGCTCGTCGATCTCGACGAGGTCGATGTGCTCGATGTGCGGATAGCGGCACAATTCGCGCACGCAGCCGCCGTCGCCGCCGCCGATGACCAGCACTTTTTTGATCGCGTCGCCCCGCACGGCGAGCGGGACATGCACCATCATTTCGTGATAGATGAATTCATCGCGCTCGGTCAGCATCATGTAGCCGTCGAGCGTCAGAAAGCGGCCGAATTCCTCGCACTCGAATACGTCGATGCGCTGGAAGTCGCTTTGCTCGGTATAAAGCTGCCGGTCGACCTGAATTTGCAGGCCGACAGTCGGCGTGTGCATTTCGGTAAAGGTTAATCGCATGAATTTTGACTCCTTACGTTAGTCATTGGGGCTGATAACGCCCCGGATCACCTGTAAGTTGTTCACATCCGGGTCCTCGGTGCCGAGCAGCATACAGTTTTTCTCTTTTGCATAACGGATATAATCGAGAATTTCACGGGTGATGCGTTCACCCGGCGCAAGAATCGGGATGCCGGGCGGATAGCACATGACGAACTCGGCGCAGATGCGCCCAACCGAGTTGTCCAGTGCGATCGTCTGCTTGTCCGCATAGAAGGCTTCCTGCGGGGCGGCGACTACCTGCGGCGAAATATACTCCTGCCGCATGAGCGTGGCTTTATCGCGCTTGTAGCGGCGGCGGATATCCGCCAGCGCCGCAACCAGCCGTTCCAGATCGCGCTCGCGGTCGCCAACCGAGACATAGGCGAGCAGGTTGCCCAGATCGCCGAACTCGGTCTGAATGTCGTAAAAGTCGCGCAGCACGTCGTATACTTCGATACCGGCAAGACCGACATCGAGTGTGTTGACGGCAAGCTTGGTCACGTCAAAGTCATAGACCGTATCGCCGTTGATGAGTTCGCGGCCATAGGCGTAGTAGTCGCCGATCTGGTTGATCTCGTCGCGCGCATATTCGGTTAGATGCGTGACCTTGCGGAAGATATCCTTGCCGTAGAGTGCAAGGTTTTTACGCGAAATATCCAGACTGACCATCAAAAGGTACGAGCCGGAGGTGGTTTGCGTCAGGTTGATGATCTGTCGGACGTACTCGGCGTTCATCGACGGGCCGCACAGCAGGAAGCTCGACTGCGTCAAGCTGCCGCCTGATTTGTGCATGGAAACCGAGGCGAGATCTGCGCCAGCCGCCATCGCGGACACCGGCATGTTTTCTCCAAAGTAGAAATGTGTGCCGTGCGCTTCATCCGCCAGCACCTTCATGCCCTTTTCATGCGCCAGCCGCACGATCTCCTTGAGGTCGGAGCAGATACCGTAATAGGTCGGGTTGTTGACCAGCACCGCCTTGGCGGATGGGTGCTTTTCGATCGCGGCCTTGACGTCCGCAACCGACATGCCCAGCGAAATGCCCAGCCGGTCGTTCATCTGCGGGTTGACGTAGACCGGGATCGCGCCGGTCAGTACGAGCGCATTGATGACGCTGCGGTGCACGTTTCGCGGCAGGATGATCTCATCCCCGCGCGCAACGACGCTCAAAACCATCGACTGCACCGACGAGGTGGTGCCGCCGACCATCAGGAAGGCATGCGCTGCGCCGAAGGCTTCGGCGGCGAGTTCTTCTGCCTCGCGGATGACGCTGACCGGATGGCACAGATTGTCGAGCGGTTTCATGGAGTTGACGTCGACTGTCATGCACGGCTCGCCCAGAAAGCGTGTTAGTTCAGGGTTACCGCGCCCGCGCTTGTGTCCGGGGACATCAAACGGCACAATGCGCATATCCTTAAAGTGTTCGAGCGCCTCCTTGATGGGCGCACGGGACTGATCCATAGTCAAGCCTTCTTTCGGCGGGAATAATTAGTATATGTTTTTGCCCGAGAAAATCTCGATCATTTCGCGCCGTAGGTCGGAATGGATCTTCAGGCGCGTCTTGGGGGGCAGTTCGTAGATATCGGTGTTGAACAGATAGTTCTGCAAATCGACCTCTTTGAGCAGCATCCGCGTGTGGAACAGGTTGGACTGATAGACGTTGACGTCGTACGCATCATAGCGGTCGAGCGTTGCGGGGTCGATAAAGTCCTGAATCGAGGTGATGTGGTGGTCCATAAACAGCTTTTTGCCCTCGATATCGCGCGTGAAACCGCGCACGCGGTAGTCCATGGTGATGATATCCGAGTCGAACGAGCCGATCAGATAGTCAAGCGTGGACAGCGGCGTGATCTCGCCGCAGGTTGCCACGTCGATATCCACGCGGAAGGTTGCAAGGCAGGTGTCCGGGTGGTATTCGGGGTAGGTGTGCACGGTGACGTGGCTTTTGTCCAGATGCGCCACGATGGTGTCCGGCTCGGGGGCGGGCTTCATATGCTCCTCCGCGATCAGGAAGGTGACTGACGCGCCCTGCGGGTCGTAATCCTGCTTGGAGATATGCAGCACATGCGCGCCGATCATTTCGGTGACGCGCTCCAGAATGCCGGTCAGACGCTCGGAGTTGTACTGCTGATCGATATACGCGATATAGTCGCGCTGTTCGCGCTCGGTTTTGGCGTAGCACACGTCGTAAATATTGAAAGAAAGCGCTTTGGTCAGGTTGTTAAAACCGTAGAGTCTGAGTTTGTTCTGCATATCTTATTATCCTCACATCAATAAAAAATCCTCAAGCAAAAGAAAAGCCCCGCGATCGGCGGGACGTACTTTTCCACTTGAGGAAGGCAATCTCTCTCTTTGTCCGGGCGGTTCCGGACCGTCTGTATCTGGAAGAGGAAAGAGTCTATATAGCAAGAATCTACTTTTACTACTCTTATTGATCGTTTCACAAGTGTGATGCGCCCGCGGCACACGGCTTTTAGTCAGCCAACTTATAAAATTCAATAAGGCAACAAAGTTGCCAAGTGCGGCATTTGACCCGGCTGTCCGTATGGCCTTAGCGCCTTCCGACAGGGGAAGGGCGGTCAAAGAATTCTGCTGAAAGGCTTTGCCTCTCCGAGTGAATATTATTATATCGTACAAAACGCAGGATTGCAAGATTTTCTTACAGGTTTTACGCACCGCAAACCGGTATTTTGCGTGGAAACAAAAAGTTTACAGTCGAACCTTTGAAAAAAAGCGCGAAACGTAGTACAATACTATCAACACAGTCAATAATGGGGAGTCTATGCGCCGTGAAGATAACAGGGTTTCATACAAGTACAAAACGAAAGGGAAAACGCACAGGCGGCAGCCGTGCGCTGCTGCTGGCAGGGCTGGTGATCGTCTCGTTTCTGGCGGGTATGTTCACGCACAGCGCGATCAGCCGCCCGCCGCAGCCGGACGCGGGTTTGTCCTATATTGAGGATATCCCGGTTTACACCGATTATCTGTCCGAGGGCAGCCGCGCGCGTCCGGGCGAAAAACGCGAGATCAAATACCTGGTCATCCATGAAACGGATAACTTTTCTGAAGGGGCGGACGCCGCGGCGCACAATTCCTTCATCCATCAGAATGCAAATGCCGAATCCGGCATCGTTTCGTGGCATTATACAGTAGACGACCACGAGATATATCACCATCTGCCAGACAATGAGACCGCCTATCACGCGGGCGACCAGATGGAGAAAAACGGCGGCAACATGAACGGCATCGGTATTGAGATGTGCGTCAACGAGGACGGCAACTATGAGCAGACGCTCATCAATACCGAAAAGCTGTGCGCGCGCCTGCTGCTTGAATATGACCTCAATCCGGATAAGGCGCTGAAAAAGCATCAGGACTTTTCCGGCAAGGTCTGCCCGGCAAAGCTGATTAACGACGGCCGGTGGGACGAATTCTGCGAGGCGGTCAAGCAGAAGTACGAAGAACTCAAAGCGGCGCAGGCAAATGGTTAGTGCTATACAACTGCGTGCAAAACTGCATCAAAAAGAGAGAGCGATTTGTGGCAAATCGCTCTTTTCTTTTGGGTAAATTGGTGGTATACTGGCAAGGCTTATATTTTTAACTGATAAAGGAGTGAACTGAAATGATCGTTGTACTCAAGCAGAACAGCGACAAGGAACGTGTTGACCGTCTGATGCAGCATTTCATGGATATGGGGCTGCGGATCAACTATTCCGAGGGTGCCAATACCAC
>NZ_CAWVCU010000082.1:0-33127 GCF_963927765.1 uncultured Agathobaculum sp.
CCGTGCTCGAGAGAAAATTCGCTGATATAATCCAAAATCCGTTGCTGTTTGGCGGAGATTTTTTTCATAGGGACGCACTCCTTGCTATTGCTTTTCGGAACATACGTTCGTAATTTTCTTTATTATACCCTAAAACACACAAGAAAGCAAACATTTGTTTGTGAAAAAACGGAAACAATTGTGAAAAACAGAAATCCCGTACATTTTCCCGCGGATTGTTCGGATTTTCGTCAGGCCATTCGCAAAAAAATCACCGGTTTGCTTGTATTTGAGTCGGTTTTGTTATATCATATAAGCGGAAAGCGTTCGGACGGCGTTGTGCTACGCAGGGCGTTTGAACTGAAAAAGCATCAAATGATCGCAGGGAGGGTATTTTCTATGACGATCAAGACCGATCTTGGATATATCGAAATCACAAACGAGGTGATGGCAGGCATTGCGGGCTATGCGGCTTCTTCTTGCTTTGGCGTGAAGGGTATGACCATCCGCTCCATGTCGGACGGGCTGGCGCATCTGCTCGGACGCGAAAACCAGTCGCGCGGCGTCAAGGTGACCGAAGCGCCGGACGGCGGCGTGAATATTGACCTGCACATCGCGGTCGAGCACGGCGTGAACATCGCAACCGTCTGCCGCTCGATCATCAGCGAGGTACGCTACCATGTTGAGCGCCTGACCGGCGTAGATGTGAAGAACGTGGATATCTATGTTGAGAGCATCCGTGCGGACTGACGCGCGGCCAAAAAAGAATTTGGGGAGAGTTAATTAATGGCAGATCAGAAAATAAATGGCGCGCTGTTCCAATCCATGGTGATCGAGGGCGCGCTTGCCATTGCCGAAAAGAAGGAACAGGTCAACGAACTGAATGTGTTCCCTGTGCCGGACGGCGATACGGGCACCAACATGTCCATGACCATGGCCTCGGCAATGACCGAGATGGAAAAGCTGACCGAGCCGACGCTGGCAAAGGCGGTCGATACGACAGCTTCCGCGTTGCTGCGCGGTGCACGCGGCAATTCGGGCGTCATTTTGTCGCTGCTGTTCCGCGGTGCGGCAAAGAAGCTGCGCGAAAACAATGAGGCGGGCGGCCGTGAGCTTGCGCTGGCGCTGCGTGAGGGCGTGGAGACCGCCTATAAAGCGGTCATGAAGCCGGCAGAGGGCACGATTTTGACTGTGTCGCGCGTGTCCGCGCAGCATGCGGTCGAAGCTTGTCAGGCGGAGCCGGAGCTTTCGGCGGAGCAGGTGCTGGAAACCGTGCTGACCTGCGGACGGAAGGCGCTGGAGGAAACCGTGCACCAGAATCCTGTGCTGGAAAAGGCAGGCGTGGTGGACGCGGGCGGCTTTGGCTATCTGACCATTCTGGAAGGCATGCTGGACGCGCTGCGCGGCATTCACAAGGAGCATACCGCTGCTGAGCCGACCAAGGCAGCGGCGGATTTTGCTGCGATAGCGGATGAGGATATCACCTTCACCTACTGCACCGAATTTATTGCCGCACGCAAGGATAAGGCGCGCAACGTCGGTCGTTTGCGGTCGATTCTGAACGATATTGGCGACAGTCTGGTGGTCGTGGAGGACGACGATATCGTCAAGGTGCATGTGCATACCGACCAGCCCAACAAGGCGCTCGAAGAGGGCCTCAAGTTCGGCCCGCTGCTGACGGTCAAGATCGAGAACATGCGCGAGCAGCACACCGCCAAGGTCATTGAGGGCACGGCGGATGAACCCGCTGAGCGCGTGATCGTGCCGGCGGAGAAGAAATATGGCTTTGTCGCGGTTGCTGCGGGCGAGGGCCTGAAAAACGTGTTCACCGATCTGGGCGTGGATGTGGTCGTACAGGGCGGTCAGACCATGAATCCCTCGACCGACGATATCGTACGTGCGGTGGATGCGGTTCCGGCGGAGATCGTGTTTGTGCTGCCCAATAACAAGAACATCATCATGGCGGCGGAGCAGGCGGTGCACCTTTCCGAGGAGAAAAAGGTGGTCGTTGTGTCGACCAAGACCATCCCGCAGGGCATTTCCGCGATGTTGGCGGTCGATCCGGACGAAGAGGACGAGAGCCTGCTGGTGCAGGCGATGCGCGACGCGGCTGCCCATGTGCGCAGCGGTCAGGTGACCTATGCTGCGCGGGACAGCGAGTTTGACGGTAAGAAGATCAAACAGGGCGAGTATCTGTCGCTCAGCGAGGGTAAGCTATGCGCGAGCGGGCGCGAAAGCTCGGTGCTGAAAAAGCTGGTGCGCGAGATGGTGCACGAGGACAGCGCGTTTGCCACGGTGATTTACGGCGAAGGCGTTTCCGCGGAGCAGGCGGCTCAGGTAGAGGCGCTGCTGCGCAAGGAAAACAAGGAGCTGGAGATCTCGGTCATCGACGGCGGACAGCCGGTGTATTATTATATCTTATCGGTAGAATAAAAAAGAAAAAGCGCCTCCCTGCGGGGGAGGCGCTTTGTTTTGGAGTGAAATCATGTCAGTATTCGATATTTTCAAAAAGCTGGACGAGCAGAAAGCCGCCGCAGCGGCGCAGCCTGCGCAGCCGATCGAGTGGCTGATCGTCGGGCTGGGCAATCCGGGCAGCAAGTACGACAACACGCGCCACAATGCGGGTTTCCGCGCGCTGGAAAGCTATTGCGCACGCACCGGATGCCGGATCGACAAAATGAAGTTCAAGGCGGTCGTGGGAGAAGCGACGCTCGGCGGCGCGCGTGTGCTGCTGATGAAGCCGCAGACCTTTATGAACCTGTCGGGTGAGGCGGTGCGCGACGCGGCTGCGTTTTATAAAATCCCGGTCGAGCGCATCATTGTACTGTCGGACGATGTTTCGCTCGACGTGGGAACGCTGCGCGTGCGCCCGAAAGGCTCGGCAGGCGGACAGAACGGTCTGAAAAACATCATTTACCACCTCGGCAGCGAGGACTTTCCGCGCGTCAAGATCGGGGTGGGCAAAAAGCCGCATCCGGAATACGATCTCGCCGCGTGGGTGCTGAGCAAGTTCACGGCGGATGAGCAGAAGGCCATTGACAAGGCCTGTGCGGATGCGATGGACGCAGCCGCCTGCATCATTGCCGAGGGCTGTCCTGCGGCAGCGCAGAAATTCAACGGAAAACGCATCTGAGCACGAAAAAGGGGACGCGCGGGGCGCGTCCCTTTCTTGCTGAAAATGCAGGTTTGGCCTATTCGCCGCAGCCGGTGCAGCCGCAGCAGTCTGCGCAGCCGGATGCCGCTTCCGCGGCCTTACGATCCTCGTAATCCCGCAAAGTGCCTTCCGTGATGTGACTGAGTGCGGCAATGCGCTCATTGACCATATCCCACAGGCACATCGGCAAATGGTCGCGGTGTCCGCGGTGAATGGTCACGCATTCAAAACAGTTGCCGTGGTGCGGACAGGGCTGACGGCAGGGGCAGTGGTCGCCCGCCTCGCGCACCTGCCGCAGAAATTCCTGCTTAATGCGCCATGCTTCCTCTTTTTTGCCTTCACGATCCAGCTTGTCCTGCAAAATGGCAAGTTCATTGCCGTCGATCTGCATATTTGTGCGCCTCACTTTCTTTTGTTCCCGATTTAGGATAGCAAAAAAGACCGGCTGCGTCAAAACCTTTGCGGAAGAAAATCAATGTTTTGTATGAGCTGCACAAAAAGTGGACGAATTTTCTGGCAGTTTGGGCGGGCGGTAGTGGCTTGAAAAAGCGCTTCCTGTTTGTTACAATATTAACAACAAGTGAACATCGTTTTCGTTGTAATTGGATTGTTACCGTGTTGGCGGGCAAAACCAAATTTCTCGCGGCCGGCCTGAAAAAGGGATTCCCGGCGGTGCAGGAGTTTGGTTCTTTTTGTTTTCTGGGCAGTATATAGTCGTTTTTTCTGTTATTTGGCTATGCGGGTTTTCGTATGGTTTGACGGCGGGAAGGACATACTTTGCCGGAAAAGACAGTGGCAGCGGCGATGGTTTGCTGATGCAGCACAAAGCGCAGAAAGTTATTTTCACAAAGACAAGATAGAAAGGAAAATGTAGTTATGAAAACCGTACAGTACACCATTAAGGACGAACTCGGCATCCACGCGCGCCCGGCAGGCATGCTGGTTAAGGAGGCAGCACAGTTCAAGTCCTCCATCAAGATCGCCGGCCCGAAGAAGGAAGTTGACGCAAAGCGCATCATGGGCGTTATGAGCATGGGCGTTAAGAAGGGCGATACGGTTAAGCTGACCATCGAGGGCGCGGACGAAGCAGAGGCAGCAGCAACGCTCCAGAAGTTCTTGCAGGAAAATCTGTAAGACAAGTTCGTGCAGTTATCTGAAGCCGGTGTCGCCGGATGCGCCGCTGCAATGCTGGCGGCGGTCGGCGGACGGGATAACGTGCTTTCCATCGGCTCTTGCATGACGCGTCTGCGTCTGTGCCTGCGGGACTCCGCAGCGGTGGACGAAGCGGGGCTGCGCGCGGCGGGTGCCGCGGGCGTGCTGCGCCGGGCAGACGGGGAAGTGCATGTGGTGATCGGTGCGGGCGTGCATAGGCTCGCGCGGGAAATGGAAAAGCTGGTGCAATGAAAAGGCCTGCCTTCCTGCTGCGGTGGGAGGCGCGGGTGTTCCTCAAGCAGCTGAGGCGGGCGAACGCCCGCCTTTGTTTTTTTGACGGCTGATGTTTGGACAAAAAGAGAGGTAATGAATATGAAAATCATTCGTGCAAAGGACTATAACGATATGAGCCGCAAGGCGGCCAACATCATTTCGGCGCAGGTCATCCTCAAGCCGGATTCCGTGCTGGGACTTGCTACCGGCTCGTCTCCGATCGGCATTTATGAGCAGCTCATCAAGTGGTACAACAAGGGCGATGTGGATTTCGGCGGCTGCACGACGTTCAATCTGGATGAGTACCGCGGCCTGACTGCCGACCATGACCAGAGCTACCACTACTTCATGCACAAGAACTTCTTTGACGCGATCAATATTCCGGATGCGCGTATCAACCTGCCGGACGGCGCACAGATGGACGCAGAGCGCGAGTGCGCCCGCTACGATCAGGCGATCAAGGCAGCCGGCGGCATCGACCTGCAGCTGCTCGGCATGGGCCTGAATGGCCACATCGGCTTCAACGAGCCGGATGATTACTTCTCCAAGGGCACGCACTGCGTCAACCTGACCGAGTCCACCATTGAGGCAAACAAGCGCTTCTTTGCGTCTGCGGATGACGTACCGCGTCAGGCTTATACCATGGGTGTACAGACCATCATGCTTGCCCGTCGCATCGTAATCGTTGTTTCGGGCGAAAACAAGGCGGATATTGTGCGCGAAGCATTCTTCGGCCCGGTTACTCCGCGCGTACCGGCGTCCATCCTGCAGCTGCACACCGATGTTTCGGTTGTCGCGGACGAGGCCGCGCTTTCCAAGAGTCTCGACCTGCTGTAAGCTGCGTGCGCGGGTATGGAGTTTAAAAATCTCAGGATCTATCAACCGGACGGCACCTTCCGCACGGGCGGGCTAGTGCTCTCGGGCGACCGGATCGCGAGTACGCCGGTGTCGGCGGATGCCTGCGATATGGATGGGCTTTACGCGATTCCGGGACTGGTCGACATCCACTTCCACGGCTGCGCAGGCTATGACTTCTGCGACGGGACGGAGCAGGCGATCTCAGCCATCGCGCGCTATCAGGCAGAGCATGGTATTTGCGCGATCTGCCCTGCGACCATGGCCTATCCGGAGGAGAAGCTGTCTGCCGTGATGCAGGCGGCCGCGGCCTACCGCACCGAACGGTGCGGCGCGGCGCTGGTGGGCGTCAGTCTGGAGGGACCGTTCCTGTCCCCCGCACGCAAGGGCGCACAGAACGGTGCATGGCTGCAAAATCCGGATGCCGGGCTGTTCCGCCGCTTGCAGGAGCAGGCGCAAGGTCTCATCCGCTTGTGTGAGATCGCGCCCGAGCTGCCCGGTGGGCTGGACGTGATCGGGGAGCTGGCGGGCGAGGTGCGCCTGTCGCTGGCGCACACCGAGGCGGATTATGATACCGCGTGTGAAGCATTCCGACGCGGCGCGCGCGAGGTCACGCATCTGTTTAACGCCATGCCGCCCATCACCCATCGCGAACCGGGCGTGATCGGCGCGGCGCTGGATAACGATGAGGTCGGCGTGGAATTGATTGCGGACGGCTGCCATGTGCATCCGTCGGCGGTGCGCGTGGCATTTCGCCTGTTTGAAAACCGGATGATCCTGATTTCGGACAGTATGTCCGCAACCGGACTGGACGATGGGGTGTATACCCTCGGCGGTCAGGAGGTATCTGTACAGGATGGTCGTGCGACCTTGCACGGCGGAACAACACTGGCTGGTTCGGTCGTGGATCTGTTTGAGTGCATGCGGCGTGCGGTGCAGATGGGCATTCCGCTCGGGCAGGCGGTGCGTTCGGCATCGACCAATCCGGCGCGCGCCATCGGCATCCAGCATGATTACGGCACGCTGGAACCGGGCAAGCTGGCCAATATCATCCTGCTCGATGAGGATTTGAATATCAACACGCTCATTTTACGCGGGCAGATCCTGTGACAATGAAAAAAGAGGGCTTCGGGGATGCTTCCCGAAGCCCTTTTGCGCGCCTTGACCGGGGCGGACGTTTATGCTACGATAACCATATCTGAATGCGGGGAGGGAAGGCCGAATGATCCAGTGTTTCGTCAAAAAAGAATATGCTGCACCGTTCGGTCTTTTGTGTATGCCGCGCCTGTTTTCGGTCAGCCGAACGGATGAAAAGGCGTCCGCCCATCCGCGCGTGATGCATGCGCACGATGATCTGGTCGAAGTGGTGCTGGTGCGTGGCGGCGAAAGCCGGTATTATGTGGGCGGCACGCCGTATGACGCGCGCCGCGGCGACCTGTTCATCTTCAACAGCGGTGTTGTGCATGATGAGCCTTCCGGTCCGGATCGGCCGGTTGCCACGGTTAGTTTGGCGCTGGGCGGTCTTGCCGTACACGGTCTGCGGGCAAACGCCCTGATTGCGGAGGACGTTTCGCCGGTCTGTCACTTGAGCGAAACGCAGACCGTGCGATTGGAACGGCTGTATGACGTGTTATATGATGAGTTGACTGCAGGCAACGACGACGGCGCACATCACCTGCTCATGGCGGTGATGTCTCTGGTGCAGCAGTTCCGCGCCGCGGCGGCAGATGGACGCACCGCGGAAGAAAATGCATTTGCCCAACGCATCAAGGATTATATAGACGCGCATTTTGCCGAGGAGTTTTCTCTTCAGCAGATGGCGGGCGCGCTGCATGTCAGCCCGTACTATCTTGCGCATGTCTGCAAGGAGGCGACCGGATATTCGCCCCTGCAATATGTGCTGCGCCGCCGCATTGGAGAGGCGCAGACCTTGCTGATTACCACCGATCTGCCCGTCACGCGCATTGCCGCGCAGGTAGGATATGATAACCCGAGCCACTTCAACGCGCAGTTTTCCAAGGCGGTGGGTATGTCGCCGCGCACCTTCCGGCGCGAGTATGTTTACCATGCCTGAGGGCAGACCGCAAGAATTTGAAAGTTTTGTCCAAACAGCCGCGGAAACGCGGCTGTTTTTTGACAAACAAATCGCAAGAATTCGAATGCAAATTCCCGGTTTCAGCGATAAAATAAGTGCATTCCATAAAAGAGGCGCAAAAAACGCCTATTTCAGAGTCGGAAAAGGAGAATGCGGTATGAAAACGGTGAAAGTGGGTTCAGTCGGTCTGGGCCGTCTGGGGTATGAGCATGCCTGCAATCTGGCTACGCAGGTGCCGGGCTGCGAACTGGCAGCGATTTGCGACGTGGATGAGAAGCGGGTCAAGGAAGTCGCCGAGGAGCTGGGCGTTCCCTATACCTATACGGATTTTGAGGAGATGTGCCAAAACCCGGAGCTGGATGCGATCGTGATCGTCTCGCCTTCCTTCTTGCATTGCGAGCAGATCGAGATTGCGATGAACAATGGCAAGCATGTGTTCTGCGAGAAGCCGCTTGGTACAGATGTGGCGCAGTGTAAGGGCGCGGAGAAGGTTGTAGAAGCGCATCCTGATCTGATTTTCCAGTTGGGCTTTATGCGCCGCTTTGACAAATCCTATGCTGAGGCTAAGCGCAAGATCGAAAACGGCGACATCGGCAAAGTGGTGCTGGTGCGCTCGTATACGCAGGACCCGCGCTCGACCATCGAGTCCACGCTCAAGTTTGCGCCGCACTCGGGCGGCCAGTTCCTCGATATGTGCGTGCATGATATCGACCTGATCCGTTGGTTCACCGGTTCGAATGTCAAGAACGTGTGGGCAATCGGCGGGGTGTTCGAGTTTGACCTGTACAAGGAGCTGAACGATGCAGACAACGCAGCCGCGACTATCCAGATGGATAACGGCGCGATGGGCTTTATGTTCACCAACCGCACGCACGCGGCGGGCAGCAATGTCGAAACCGAGATCATCGGCACGCACGGCACGTTGCGCATCGCAAATGTCGGCGCGAAAAACCTGCTGAACATCGTCGACGAGCACGGCTCGCGCGAGGAGTATTATCCGGATTTTATGAGCCATTGGCATGAGGCGTTTGTGGCGGAAATGGTCGCGTTCACCGGACATGTGCGCAATAACACCAAACCGGCTGACCTGACGGTATATGACGGCACGGCGGTTTCCGAAGCGGCTTATCGCTGCAAGGAGTCCTTTGAGACGGGCAAGATGCTGCCGATCCGCTAAATGAAAAAAAGAGGCTTTCCAATCGGAAAGCCTCTTTTTGTTTGGATAGATCAGATTGTGAAGATGTGGAACACCTTGGTTGCCAGTTCGGTGGCAAGGATGACCACCAGCAGGATCGGCGCGATCCAGCGCACCATGACGCGGTGCAGCGCTTCGCGGTGGAAGGAGCCTGCGCCTTCCTTGACCTCGTCTGCGATGACCTTGGTGCCGACCACATGGCCGATCAGGATGCAGGTCAGGAACGCAACGATCGGCATGAGCACCGAGTTGGAGATAAAGTCAAAGAAGTCGAGGAACTGCATGCCAATGATGGTGATGCCTGCCCACGGGCCATAGCCCAGGCAGGACGGTACGCCAACCAGCAGCACGACAACCGTAACGAGCAGGGTTGCAGGCGTGCGCTTCAGCGGGGTCTTGTCCATTACGACCGAGACAATGGTCTCCATCAGCGAGATCGAGGAGGTCAGCGCTGCAAACAGCACCAGCAGAAAGAACACGGTACCGATGATAGAGCCGAAATGCATGGATTCAAATACCATCGGCAGCGTAATAAACATCAGTCCGGGACCGTTGTTAATCTGGGACGGGTCGCCGCCGTTGAAAGCGACAACTGCCGGAATGATCATCAGACCTGCGATAAACGCAAACAGGGTGTCGAATACCTCGATCTGCGTGACCGAGTGCTCCAGCAGGTTTTCTTTCTGCATATATGAGCCGTAGGTAATCATAATGCCCATCGCCAGAGACATCGAATAGAACAGCTGGCCGAGTGCGCCGAGTACGGTCGAGGCGGAGAACTGCGAGAAGTCGGGCAGCAGGTAATATTTCAGGCCCGCCATAGCGCCGTCAATCGTCAGCGAGTAAACGGCAACGATCACGCTCAGCACCGCCAGCACAGGCATCATCACGCGGCTGGCCTTTTCAATGCCCTTTTCGACACCAAAGATAACAACAATGGTGGTCAGCAGCACATAGATCAAAAACCACGGGGTCGGGCCGCTGAAATCCAGCATAGTAGCCGGGATGGAACCGGTGTCGAAGCCGATGAACGCGTTGAAATAATTGCCGTTGTCAGCCGCTGCCAGACCATTGCCGCTCAGGAAGGTGAACAGGTATTTCATGACCCAGCCGCCGATGACACAATAATACGGCGTGATGATAACCGGTACGAACGCCGCGATCCAGCCGAGGAAGCCGAACCGGCGGTCGAGCGCCTTATATGCGCCGATACAGGACAGGCGGGTTTTGCGGCCGATGGCGATCTCGGTGATCATCAGCGCAAAGCCGAACGTAACCGCCAGAATGATATACACCAACAGGAAAATGCCGCCGCCATACTGCGCGGCCAGATACGGGAAACGCCACAGGTTGCCCAGACCCACTGCAGAACCGGCCGCAGCCAGCACGAAGCCGATGCGGCTGGAAAAGCTGCTTCTTGATTTCTGTTCCATTTTTTGCAAACTACTCCCTTACATGTTTTCTTTCTATTTACTGCTGCCCGGGCGGCGGGAATACTATTCCGAGAGACTGAATTCGCCGAGGAACTGCCACGCACGCAGCAGATTGTCCAGATGGTAGTTGCCGACCACGTCCGCCGTACTTTGCGGCATGGCGCACACACCGTCCGGCACATGCAGGCCGATATCCCTCAGCCAGATGGCATTTTCAAGCGACAGATGCCCCTTTTCATCCATCGCGCACAGGGCGGAAAGCTCCTGCCAGATGCTTTGCGCAAGCCGTTCGCAGCCGCGCAAATAAACCGCCTGCTCGTCATGTCCGCGTATGCGGAACAGGCGCTGTTTTTCAAAAATGCTCAGTTCTGTTGAGATGCGGTCAAGCTGTTCTCGGAGCGGCGACAGGTCGGGATATCTCCCGTGCAGCACGCGCTCGCTGACAAAATCGGGAACCGACTGATAGAATTGCCGCAGCAAATCGGCAATCCGCCGGCTGTTGTTATAAGGCTTGATCGCAACATTGATGACCAGTGCTGTGGCAAGGCCGATGGTGGTGTCCAGCAGGCGGTTGAAGCCATACTGGAATGCGTCACCGGCCGGTGACACGCAGATGGAAACGAACACGATGCAGGACAGCGGTACGGCAAATTGCAGTCGCAGCCGGACGCACAGCAGAATCAGCATCATCAGCCCCAGCCCGATTCCCAAATAGCGGAACTCGGAAAACAGACTGACGAACAGCGCGCCAAATCCAGCACCCAGCAGGATGCCGGTCAGCTGCGTGCGGCAGGTTTCAAAAGCGTCGCCCACCGTGCGGCTCATCGCACTGATTGCCCCGATGGCGGCGAAAATCAGCGAGGTCGAACCGCGCAGATCGGCGAAAAACAGTGCTAGCGCCACCGCAAGACCGGTTTTGACCGTCCGCAGTCCAATGTGCGGAACAAAGCGAGCCAACGTTTCGTTCTCCTCCGGAATAAAATAATGAAGCTATTGTATCACAAAAGCGGCTTTTTCACAAGATATTTGCAGGGAAAAGCCGGGTATGCTATAATTCTTTTAACAGCCTATCAGAATGGAGAGGGGAGCGTTTCATGAAAACATACCGTTTTGGCGTGCTGGGCGCCGGTAATATGGGCATGGCGATCGCGGAAGGCGCGGTGCGCGCCGGTCTGCTGACGCGCGATCAGGTGCTGCTGTTCAACCGCAGCGAGGAAAAGCGTGCGGCAAACCGCGCCCGTGGCTATGCTGTTACGGACAATTATACCCAGGTGTATACTGATTGCGAAACCGTGCTGCTTGCGGTCAAACCGCAGAATTTTGATGAAATTTTGCCGGTGCTGGGAAAATGCGGCGGAGAAAAGCCGCTGGTCGTGTCGATTGCAGCGGGTGTCACCTTTGCCAAGATCGAGCGGGCGCTCGGCGCAGACACGCCGGTCATCCGCGTGATGCCAAACACGCCGCTGATGCTGGGCGAGGGCGCGACCGAGCTGGTCAAAAATACGGCGGCAACCGAGGCGCAGCTGGCGCAGATGCGCGCGCTGTTCGACACCATGGGCGTGACCGTTGTCTTTGAGCAGGAGGATATGCTCAACGAGGTCATTCCGTATGCGGGTTCGGCACCGGCCTATATTTATGCGTTTGCGGATGCGATGGTCAAAAGCGCCGCGGCGCACGGCATCGGACAGGAGGACGCGCTCAAATTATTCTGTCAGACCATGATCGGCTCGGCAAAAATGCTGCTGGAAGGTGATAAAACGCCTGCGGAGCTGATCCGTGCCGTCTGCTCGCCGGGTGGCACAACGATTGAGGCAATGCGGGTGCTCGAAGCATGCGGCCTTGCCGATATGCTCGCGCAGGCAAATGATAAATGTATCGCGCGCGCCTATGAACTGGGCAAATAACCGGATGCCGCCATTGACTTTACCGCAAGGGTATGATAAAGTTAAATAAATATTCCGCATCACTTTGAGAGGAAGTGGATTCTTTGAAAAATTCGACGAAAATCAAAGCGACTCTGCTGCTGACCAGTCTTGCCTGTGCAGCCGGTGCAACGGCGGCGCTTGTACTGCTTCAGAAGAAGCGCGAAGAGGAAGTTTATCACGAGGCGGAGCTCAAGGCGATGGATGAGCTGGAGGAAATGATGCGCGAGGATTCCGATTGCGCGTCCTGCGCTTGTGCGGAGGAGTGCGCGGCGGTAGACGACGCTTATCAGGATTCGTTTGATGAGCAAGCGCCGGAAGCGGACGAGGAGACCGAGGAAGAAAAGACCGAGGAAGCTGCTCCCGCAGAAGAGAAAACCGAAGAATGAGCGACAGCGGGCGGAGGTTTTCCCCTCCGCCCGCTGTTTTTTTTGATGCAAACAAAGGAGGAATTTCCGTGATTGAATACGAAGGCCGCGTATTCCGGCCGCCCTCTGAGGCGTACAGCCTGATCGTTCAGGTGACGATTGGATGCAGCCATAACAAGTGCACCTTCTGCGATATGTATAAGGAAAAACGCTTCCGTGTGCGCAAGATCGAGGACGTCAAGCACGATTTTGACGAGGCGCGCCGCATGTATCCGCATGTTCGGCGCATCTTTCTGGCGGACGGCGATGCGCTCATGTGCCGCGCCGAGCACATGGCCGAGATTCTGCGCTATATCCGGCAGGTGTTTCCGGAGTGCGAGCGCGTGACAAGTTACGGCTCGCCCGCGTCTATTCTGGTCAAAAAGCAGGAGGAACTGAACCTGCTGCATGAGCTGGGCTTGGATATGATCTATCTCGGCCTGGAATCCGGTTCGGACGAGGTGCTGCGCCGCGTTAATAAGGGCGAAACCGCTGACGAGATCGTGCGTGCGGGCCTGATGGTAAAGCAGGCGGGCATGAAGCTGTCGGTCACCTGTATTGCGGGTCTCGGCTCGACCGAGCTTTCCGAGGAGCACGCAATCAAGACCGCCGAGGCACTCTCGCGCATGAAGCCGGAGTATATCGGCCTTTTGACCCTGCTCTTTGAGCTGGAAACGCCCTTGATGCGCGACTGGCAGGCGGGCCGCTTCTACCTGATGAACCCGATCGAGATCGCACATGAAACGCTTATCCTGCTCGAGCACATTGACGCAGAGGGCAGTGTGTTCCGTGCAAACCATGCCTCGAATTATGTCAATTTGGCTGGTACGCTCAACCGCGACCGCGAAGCGATGTGCCAGCGGCTGCGGCAGGCGTTGGAGGGAAAAATCCAGTTCCGCAGCGAGGCGTTTCGGGCAAGATAACCAAAAATGTAATTATTTTGTTGGGAAATACAGCAAAAATCGAAAGAAATTGTGTTGTTTTCGTTACAATTTCAAAAAAAGCAAGACAGGGTGGGAAATTTGTGATATACTAAAAACGTTTTCGGGGGTTTTTTATAATCGCCCCAGATGTTAAGATGCTGTTAAGAAACGTGTGTTCCGTCTGGAGGATTGCTGATGGATTCCGTATCTCATATTCGCGTTGCACATCTGTTAATGGATTACGTGGAGCAGACCTGTGGCGTTACATTTGATTCGAGTGGCTTTGTGTATGGCAACTTAAAGCCCGATTTGACCGGCACTTATCTGACTAAGCGCCACAATCCGTCGATTATGATGGATGAGGTGATGGACAAGATCCGTGCGTTCACGGAAAAATACACCATCGGCCCGGTCAATGGTCGTGAGCTTTCGGTGGATCTGGGCGAGATTTGCCACTATATCACCGATTTCTTCACCTATCCGCATAATGATGACATCTATGAGCGCAATTTGCTCGCGCATTATCTGTATGAAAAGCGTGTGGCGCTGGTCATCCGCCGCCGCATGACCGAGGCTCGGTTCGAGCAGTGGGCTAGCCCGATCATCCCGCCGGTTTCGGTGGATGGGCTGATCACGCGCATTGGTTCAATGCACGATGCATACCGTGCGCCCGGTCGCCGTCACGGCATCAACGACGATCTGGTACATATCTGCCGCGCGACTGCCATGGTGGTGCTGTCCATCATCAGCATCGTCTATGAGCAGGTGGAAGTACCGGCGAGCGTGATTGCATAAGAAAAATACAGAAAAGCCACGGTATTTCGTGGCTTTTGTTGTTTTTACATAAGAAAACAGGAGGAATTATGAAAAACGTAACGATTTATACCGACGGCGCGTGCTCGGGCAATCCTGGGCCGGGCGGCTGGGGCGCCATTTTGAAATATGGGGAGAAGGAGAAGGAATTGTCCGGCTCCGAACCCTCCACCACCAACAACCGCATGGAGCTGCTGGGCGTGATTACTGCGCTGGAAGCGCTGAAAGAGCCGTGCGCAGTCGATTTGTATTCGGACAGCAAGTATGTGGTTGACGGCATCACCAAAGGCTGGGCGAAAAGCTGGCGCGCCAAGGGGTGGGTAAAGAGTGACAAAAAACCTGCTAAAAATCCGGAGTTGTGGGGACGACTGCTCGATTTATTGGAAAAACACACGGTTCAGTTCCATTGGGTGAAGGGTCACGCGGATAATCCGTATAATAATCGCTGCGACGCGCTCGCAGTTGCCGCGTACCAGCAGTACAAATAAGGGGTGCAATATGGAACGGATGCGCCGCGTGCGGAACGGCACGCTGATCTTCTATTATGGGTTCACGGCTTATGCGGCTGCGCTGCGCATGCTGCAGGAGGCAACCGTATATAACGGTTTGCTGGTGCTGGCGGCGTTTTTGCTGCCTGTTGTGCCGCATGTGCTGTACCGTCTGTGCCGATTAAAGCCGGTTTACCTGCTTGAGGTCGTGTTTGACTGGTTCGTGTTGGCAGCAGTGTCGTTTGCCAGCCTATTCGGTGGGTATGAGCTGATTCCGTATTGGGACAAGATTTTGCATTTCCTGTCCGGTTTCCTGTTTGCGGTGCTGGGCACGACGGTGTATTTCGCTCAAAAGCCGGGACATGCCCTCGATCCTGCGGATGCATTTAACGCATCGCTGTATACATGGATGTTCGCCATGATGAGCGCGGTGCTGTGGGAGATTTGGGAATATCTTGTCTCGTTTTCCGGCGCAGATCCGCAGCAGGTGGCATTGACTGGTGTAGCGGATACAATGGGGGACATGATTGTATGCACGATAGGGGGATTGATTACGGCTATCTCCTGTTGGAAGTATCTGCGGCATGTGGGAGAAAACCGGCGCAAGGGCCTGATGATGCACCTGTTTGAGGCGTATTATCGGGAAAACATTCAAAACCGGGATTGAGATACAAAAAACCGACCGAGAGCGTTAGCTTCGGTCGGTTTTCTCTTTTGCTTTGCGGTTTATCCGTTATGCCGATGCTGTGAGATCATCAGTCCTTCGGAGCGCTGTCCTGGCGCGAAACCGGAATGCCGTATGTGCGGAACAGGCCGCGAACATAGCTGCTGTTCTGCATGGTAGACTCGCTCATACGGATGATCGCCTTTGCAAACTTATTCATATTACGGCCTTCTTTCGTTTATGATTTGACTATATTATACCATTTCTAATTGTGCAAAACAATGGATGGATAAGATGAATAGCACAAAAAAGAAAAAATAAAAATGTGCAATACAAACAAGAACAAGTGAGGGAAGAAAAATACGGACTGGAACCGCGGCACATCATATCTCGCCGCACATGACCGCCGCGAGTGCATCTTCGGTGGTGCGGTCTCCGAGAGAGATCGCGCCCAAGGCTTCGGCACGGCGACCGACTGCATAGTGATGCAGATGCACGCCCCCAGCGGTGCACTGGCTGGTGATATATACGCGCGTGCCGCTCTCGATCAGCGCGCGCACGGCGTGTTCCAGCCGCGCGGGAATACCGCCCGCGCCGAAGGTTTCCAGAATCACCTTGGGATAGCCGTGCAGCGCAGAGAAAAAAGTAGGCTCAAGGTCTGGCGTGAGTTTGATAAGCAGCACATGGGGATCGAGCGCGGCGGGGGCGGATGGTGCAGGAGGGGCAGCCGGTATATCCCAGCGCACCTTGCCGTCCGCGCCGACCGTGCCGAGGGGCAGCGCACCTGCCGAGAGAAAGGCATCGATCTGCGTGGAGTGGAATTTGACCACGCGGTTGCCCGGAAGGATTTTGCCGCAGAGCACAGCCACCACGCCCGCGCGTCCGTCCGCCGCGACTCGGCAGGCGTCCAGCAGGTTGCGCGGGGCATCCGAACTGGACGCGCCCATGGGCAGCATCGAGCCAGTCAGCACGACGGGCTTTGTAAGGTCGGCCAGTAGATGGTAAAGCAGCGCTGCGGTGTAGGCCAGTGTATCCGTGCCATGCGCGATGACAAAACCGTCATATTGATCCGCGTCGTGCCGTACTGCCTGCGCCATGGCCAGACGGTCGTCTGCGGTCAGATCGGTTGAGTCCAGCTGCATCAGGTCACAAACATCCACTGTGCAGAAGTCGCTGAGTTGCGGTATAAAATGCAGCAGCTCTGTACCGCTCAGTGCAGGCGACAGACCGTTTTCGGTTTCGCAGCAGGCGATCGTGCCGCCGGTCGCAATCAGAAGCAATTTTTTCATCGGAGGGTCCTCTCCTTTTCCGCGCCGGTCGGCGCATGTTAGACAGAAAAAGCCTGCGAATGCAGGCTTTTTCATCAGAAGTCCAGCTTTGCCGGACTTTTGATACAAGAAAGGGGAAAAGTTTCGTTTATCGGAACTTTTTCCTGCCACGGACACATCCGCGGCAGCGCCGCGGTGTGTCCTGCTCGATCGAACCTGTGTGGTTCGATCGAAGTCATTTATAGCTTTCCGCAAGAATCGCAATAATATCCTCGCGTGTGAGCGGGCGCGGGTCTACGCGGAACAAGCCGCCCATCGTTTCGATGGCGTTATCGGCGTATTTGCCGAAATCGGCCTGCTGTACCCCATAGCCCGAAAGGCGCAGCTCGCTGACGTTGCAGCGCTTTTGCAGATCGGCAAGCGCTGTGATGAAGTCCTCCGGTTTGTTGGCGTCCGTATGACCGAGCGCGCGAGCGATGGCAACCAATTTGTCGCCCGAGGACTCAAAAAAGCGGCTCCAGTATGCCTTGGAAATCATAATCAGGCCCGCACCGTGCGGCAGCGCGGGATGGAATGCGCTCAGCGCATGCTCAAGAGCGTGCTCACCGGTGCAGCTGGACAGCGTCTCCACAAAGCCGGCCAAGGTGTTCGCCAGCGCAACGTCTGCGCGTGCCTCTGCATTGCCGCCCTCGTGTACGGCAGTGGCAAGCGAGCGCCCGATCAATTCGATGGCCTTGAGCGAGAACATTTCGCTGATGGGCGAGGCGGTGGTGGCGATATAGCCTTCCGCCGCGTGGAAAAATGCATCAAAGCCCTGATAGGCGGTCAAATGCGGCGGAACGGTCATCATAAAGTCGGGATCAACGATCGAGATAGTCGGGAAGCATTTTTCGCCACCGCCGCCGATCTTCTCTTCGCCGTTGGTGATGACCGTGAACGGGTCAGCCTCTGTGCCCGTGCCTGCGGTGGTCGGGATGGCGACGATCGGCAGTCCGGCTTTGGCGATGCGCTTACCGCCGCCGGTGCCGCCGTGGATGTAATCCCACCAATCGCCCTCATTGGTGGCCATGATGGCGACCGCTTTGGCGGTGTCGATTGACGAACCGCCGCCAAGGCCGACAACAAATGCGATGTTTTCTGCACGGCACAGCGCTGCGCATTCGCGCACGCCCTCAATGGTCGGGTTGGGCTGCACTTTATTATATACCATGGTCTCGTGTCCAGCTTCGGCCAGCGCGTCAGCCACCTTGGCTACATAACCCAAGCGGGTGGTCGAAGTGCCGCCGGTGATAATCAGGCCGCGTCCCTCGGGCAGACGGGCGCGCGCCAGTTTTTTGACCGAGCCATGTCCGAAAAACAGACGGGTCGGCATGTAGAAGCTGAAGATATCCATATTTTGTACCTCCTTTGAAAAAAGGGGGTCAAAATGACCCCCAAGACAGCATTTTTGTGGAATTCAGTTGGCATGGGTGTAAAACACACCTAACGATACTATTATAGCAAATTGGCTCGCCCTTGAAAAGAGGGAAAACGCTGAAAGAATAGCGATTCTTTCGTGCAAATTCACCATCAAAAAACATAAAATAACACTTGACGTTGTGCAATCTTGGTGATATTATAATATCACAGAAAAGATAAGGGCAAACACCAGAGGGAAAGTAAAGCAGGGGCTTTACAAAAAGGCGAAACCCATTCTTATTCTGAAAGGGCTGGCGTACAGCCAAATACCACCGGAGAAAGAGGTGAGTCCAATGGTAACAGAAGAGACATCCTATCCGTTCGCGGGACTCGCCGCGACGCTGTAACCGAAACGATCAAGGTGATAGCTATAAGAATGAGCGAGTTCCAGAAAATCAAAACGAACCGCCTGAAAAGCGCGATCGACTTCTGAATGAAGTAAGGAACGGCACCTTTGAGGAAGCTATCCTCGTGATATCCATCCGTGAAACATACTGACGATGCAAGTGGATCGAGGCAGCAGGAAAGTAAGGTTCGCGCATGAAAGAACCCTGAATTTGATGCGTTGGCGAATGAAAAAGAATCCGTGACGATGCCTGCCAAACCCAAAATAGTGCGCATCCAATGGCCGATGGGCATACTGATGAGTATGATGCCGCAAAAGCGAACCAGAGCACAAGATAGAGATGATATCAAAACTTGCTGAAAGTGGTTCGGGTAAGCAGGAACAGAATCGAACGATCACCCGCCGAGTAAGTGACGCATCGACAAATTGATATAGAGTTCCCGAATGTAAGAAAGGTAAACGACGGAGAAAATGTTCATTACCAAACGAACCGCAGTCGGGTGACTCCCGTGAACGATTAGGATAACGAACTCCTGTAAAAGGCAGGAAAGAGAAGCAGTCGGTCGAAGATATCGAATTATATCGTGCAACCGGGCTTTTGGTTTTTGAAAAGATCGGGGCAAAAGCATCGCCGGTAAAAATGGATAGCTTCATAAAACTGCAAATAGCGGCTCGGAGCATGGTTTCATTCCGATGCAGATGGCAAAAGTCGTAGCAGGGTAACGGAAGGGGAACAAAAATAAATCCGACCGTGCAGAAAAAATAAATACAGCGGGAAATATCCTGCTGGGAAAAGAGCGACTATGGAAATCTGGAAGTAAAAGGCCTCGTCGGGTGACGGGGCCTTTGTTGTTGTATTCAGGATTCGGGCGTTTTGCCGATCATGTCGTACAGCGCGTCGAGTGCCTCGGACAGCGTGCCGACCGCGTCGATCAGGCCAAGCTCTACCGCCTGCTTGCCGGAAATCACCGTTCCGACATCCGCGGTCAATTGACCGGTTTCGCGCATGAGCTGCTGCAAGCATTCTGCGGAAATGTGAGAGTGACTGGTGATGAAATCCACGATCCGCTCCTGAATCTTGGAAAGATACTCAAATGCCTGCGGTACGGCAATGATCGTGCCATTCATGCGCACCGGATGAATGGTCATCGCAGCTGAGGCGGCAATGAAGCTCTTTTTTGCCGCTACTGCCAGCGGTACGCCGATCGAATGTCCGCCGCCCAGCACAAGAGAGACGGTCGGCTTGGTCATACCTGCAATCAGTTCGGCAATGGCAAGACCGGCTTCCACGTCGCCGCCAACCGTGTTGAGCAGGATAAGCATGCCGTCGATCTCTTCGGCCTGCTCGACCGCGGTGATCTGCGGAATCAGATGCTCGTATTTTGTCGTTTTGTTCTGCGCGGGCAGTTCCATGTGGCCCTCGATTTGGCCGACAATGGTGATGCAGTGCACTGTACCGCGCGAAGTTTTGGCCGTGATGGAACCGGTTTCAGCAATATTGTTTTCCTCCGGCGCTTGGATGGGTGTGTTTTCCTCTGCCATGTGGCTCCTCCTTTTATGCACAAGTGTTCACACAATCAGTGTGCCGCGCGGTGTGCCGGATTATCCCCCAATGCTTCTTTCCACAGGCAATATTACAATGTGTAAACGGCGAAGTCACAGGATTTGGGTGCTTGTGGGGTCAATTACTGAAAGTTATCCACTTTGTACACAGGGTTATCCCCAGAGGGGCTGTGGAAAGCTCTGTGCATAAAGTGGATTTCTTGACCACTATGCTGCAAATGCACACAGAGAGTTTCATTATGGAAACATTGCTTGCTGTTTTGCCGGAAATTTGCTACAATACACATATATGTTCAAAATCGCAATAATGGAGTGATATACCATGAGCAACCCGATTGTAACGATCGAAATGGAGCAAGGCGGCGTTATTCGCGCAGAGCTGTATCCTGAGGTCGCCCCGAATACGGTACGCAATTTCATTTCCCTGATTCAAAAGGGCTTTTATAACGGCACGATTTTCCACCGCGTCATTCCGGGCTTCATGATCCAGGGCGGTGATCCGGAGGGCACCGGCATGGGCGGCCCCGGCTATGAGATCCGCGGCGAATTTACCGCAAACGGCTTCCAGAATGACTTGAACCACACCCGCGGCGTGCTTTCCATGGCGCGCACGATGGCGCCGGACTCTGCCGGCAGCCAGTTCTTCATCATGACGGAGGATTCGCCCCATCTCGACGGCCAGTATGCATCCTTCGGCATGGTCATTGAGGGCATGGATGTGGTAGATGGTATCGTCAATACCCAGCGTGACTGGCACGACCGCCCCCGTCAGGAGCAGAAAATGAAAACCGTCACCGTCGATACGATGGGCGTGGAGTACGAGCAGCCAGAAACCCTGTAAGCAGAAAGAAGGGGAACGGTATTGTATTATACCAATAAGGAGACTTTTATCCTGTCCTCGGTCGGCTGCATGGATACCGAACCGGACGGGCTGGAATCCATCCTCGCCGGAAATGAAGAGGGGGCAAAGGGCTGCTGTTTGTCGGTCGATATGACCGCAGACGGTATCGCGGTGCTTTCTTCGGATGGTTATTGCGTGGCAGCGGACGGCACACAGATGAGCATTGCCGATTATAGCTATGCGGAGCTGCATCAGGCCGCGCCGCAGCTCATCCCGGCCGGACAGGCCATTGAGCTGGCGCGCACCTGTCAGGCGAAGATCGCCATTACCGTACATAACCAGACGCTGCTGCCTCAGCTTCGCATGACGCTGCGTCATGTAAACTATTTGGACGATACGATTTTCGTCGGCTTGGGTCTGGTAGAGGCAGCGCGTATCGCGGTTGCCAATCCGGATCTGCACATTATGGGCGAGCTGCCTGCGCTGCCGGATAATATTGACGCTCTCGTGCAGGCGGCGCAAACGACAGGTTTGTTCGGTATCCGTGCGGCTGCGGGAGATTTGACGCCTCGATTGATCGGCGCTTGCAAGCAGGCAGGCTTGTTTACTATGAGCCTGCCGACCAATAATGAGCGTACGCTGGCCGGTCTGATCCACAGCGGGGTCAATTTTATCGAAACCGGGCGGCCGGATATCACTGCGATGCTGTTACCGGCGGGTGAGTCGGAGCCGCATCAGATCCCGATGATGCGATACTGATGTTTCACGGAAAGCGTACAGCTTTCCGTGAGGAGGGCTGTGCCGTGCTGCGTAAAACGCGCGCGAACACAGCCCTTGCGCGATTTTGCGCGCAAGTATGCACACAAAATCGCGTCCTTGTATCAAAAGGTAGGCAAAGCCCGCCTTTTGATGAGAAAGCCTGCATTTACAGGCTTTTTCTGCTTTATGCGCACTTTGCGGCGCAGATGCAAGGGGGGATGAGATGTGAGATATGTCACACGGCTGCTGCGTGTGCTGGTGGTATCCTGCTTGGCCAATTATCTGCTGGTTTTTACGCAGCTGGTGCCGCTGTCCGGCCTGTCGGCTGGTGTTGTGCTGCTCGCGTTGCTGGTGGGGTATCTAACCATACATATTCGTCCGTGCCGTGCGCCGGGCGTGAGGCGTCGCCTGCGCACGCTGCTGGGCGGCTATGAGCTGCTGATGGTGGTACTTTGGTCGATCGTTGCGACCGGCGTGCTGTGGCTGGTGCTTTACCGCACCGGACGATTGGCTGGCCGCATGCCGGGATTGCCCGCATGGGTGCCGGCTGTGATTGATTTGTTGATTTGGCTGCCTGTAATAGGTCTGTTGGTGACGAACGGCTTTCTCCGTGTGCTGATTACCTGCAATCGGCTGCGCATCGTCTGGCGCGTGCTTCTGCTGGTGTGTTGGTGGGTGCCGGTGTTCAACCTGTACCTGTTCTATCGTGTGCTGCGTGCCGCGCGCAGCGAATACTACTTCGATTTGGGGCGGCTCGAGCGCGAAGCCGTCCACGCCGAAAACGAGGATTGCCGCACGAAGTACCCGATTCTGCTGGTGCACGGCATCTTTTTCCGCGACTGGCAGTTGGTCAACTACTGGGGACGCATTCCGCAGGCGCTGCAAAAATGCGGCGCGAGGCTCTACTATGGCGGACAGCAGTCCGCTGCGCCTGTGGCCGTGTCGGCGGCTGAGTTGAAAGCGCGCGTCGAAGCCGTGCTGGCGGAGACCGGCGCGGAAAAGCTCAACCTGATCGCGCATTCCAAGGGCGGGCTGGACAGCCGCTATGCGATCTCGCGTCTGGGTCTCGCACCCTATATCGCTTCACTGACCACGATCAACACCCCGCATCGGGGGTGTGTATTCGCCCAGCACCTACTGGCCACGCTGCCAAAGAGCGTGCTCGGCTGGATGGAGCGTCGGTATAACGCGGTGTTCCATGTGCTTGGTGACGAAAAACCGGACTTTATGGGCGGTGTACGCGACCTTGCGGCTGACGCCTGCGCCGCGTTCAACGAGCAAACGCCCGACGCGGACGGCGTCTATTACCAAAGCGTGATGAGTACGATGCGCAGTCCGAAAAGTGCGGGTTTTCCGCTTAATCTGACTTGGCGGCTGGTCAACCGTTATGACAGGCAGGAAAACGACGGTCTGGTTGCGCGCAGCTCAGCCGAATGGGGGCATTTTCTCGGTAACCTGACCGTACCGGGGCGCCGCGGCATCTCCCATGGCGACGTGATCGACCTGATGCGCGAGGATATCGCGGGCTTTGACGTGCGCGAGTTCTACATCGAACTGGTGCGCGGGCTGAAAGAGCGTGGGCTGTAACACTGCTTTCCGGCGGCGCAGGTAAAAACCGGACAAATTCTGGAAGAGAGCCGCTTGGATGCGGCTCTTTGCTGTTTTGTGCGTGCTGCGGCTTGAAAAGAGGGCGTTATGGCGTTTTGGGGTTTTCTACGATGCGAAAACGTGCTATAATATCTCTGATTATCAATCAACCGAAAGGAGCCGCCTGACGTGGCTGATATTTCCGTACAAAATCTGACCAAATACTATGGCGATAAGCTGATTTTACAGGATATTTCCTTTGACATCCAGCCGGGGGAAAAGGTGGCCATCCTCGGCGCAAACGGCGCGGGCAAAACCACGCTGCTGAATGTGCTGACCGGGCGCCTGCCCTATGACGGCGGGCATGTGTCCTTTGGGCAGGGTAAAACCGCAGGCGTGATCGACCAGATGCCGGATTTCCCGCCGGAATCCACAGTCGAGGATGTGATGCGCCTTGCGTTCCGCGAATCGGACGAGGTCGCTGCTGCAATGGATGCACTGACCGACGAGATGACCCGTCGCCCGGACGACGCATCCCTGCTCAAGCGGTATGCGCAGCTGGAAACCCGTCTGGAAATCCTCGGCGGCTATAACCGCGATTACGAGATCGACCGTGTGTGTAACGGTCTGGAGATTCCCCCGGCAATGCGTGCGCAGCAATTTGCGCTGCTGTCCGGCGGGGAAAAGACGCGCATCAATTTGGCACGCATCATTTTGGAGCAGACCGATATCCTGCTGCTCGACGAGCCGACCAACCATCTGGATATGCAGGCAGTGGACTGGCTCGGGGAATACCTCGAGAACTACCGCGGCACTGTTATGATTATTTCCCATGACCGCTGGTTCATTGACCAGTGCTGCGACCGCGTGATCGAGATTCACGACTGCACCTGCGATTTCTATAACGGTAACTACTCGTATTACGCCGTCGAGCGGGAGCGCCGCCGCGAGGAGCAGCTCAAGCACCATGAACATGAGATGGCAGAGAAAAAGCGTCTGGAAGCGACCGCCCGCATGATGCATGAGCACGGCACTGAGCACCTCGCCAAACGTGCGGCGTCCATCGAGAAACGCATCGCGCGCATGAAAGTCACCGACCGCCCCAAGACCGAAAAGAAAATGACCGTCACCTTTGGTGACCCGAACTATGAAACCGAAGAGGTTCTCAAGGTCAAGGATATTACAAAGAGTTATGATGGGCGGGAAATATTACATGATATCAGCTTCAATATCCGCAACCGCGAAAAGGTCGCGCTGCTGGGCGCGAACGGTGCGGGCAAAACGACGCTGCTCAAAATCCTGCTGGGCGAGGAAATGCCGGATAACGGCGTAATTCGTAAAGGTGTGGGACTACGCCCCGCCTATCTGCCGCAGCAGGTGCATTTCGCCAACCCGCACCGCAACCTGATCGACACGTTGATCTATGACAAAAATGTGTCCATGCAGGTCGCGCGCAATCGGCTCGGCTCGTTCCAGTTTACGGGTGAGCAGCAGATGAAAACCGTGGAAATGCTGTCCGGTGGCGAGAAAAGTCGTTTGCGACTATGTGAGCTGATGTACGACCCGCTCAATTTCCTCATTCTTGACGAGCCGACTAACCACCTCGACCTTGCCAGCCGTGAATGGATTGAGGAGGCGGTTGAGGCGTTCGACGGTACGTTGCTGTTCGTCTCGCACGACCGATATTTTGTCGAGCGATTTGCGACCCGCGTGCTGTATCTGGAGGACGGTCATCTGATCGACTTTATTGGCTCGTACTCGGATTTTCTGGCGTACCGAGAAAAGGGTGTCAAACCGGAAAATCCTGCACCTGTCCTGGCGCCAAAACGCAAAAAGCCCGATGTCCCGACGCTGGACGACGTTCCTCGCCCGCCGGAAAAGCCGAAACGCACAGGCGGCACGAAAAATTTGCAGAAACAGCTCAACACCCTCGAGCGGGAAATCTCTCAGCTGGAGCAGCAGTCGGCGGACTTGGAACAGCAGATGATCGAGGCTTCGTCTGATTCAGCGCGGCTGCTGGAGCTGATGACCGAAAAGGAAGCATGCGACGAGTCGCTGGCCGCCAAGATGGATGAATGGGAGGCCGTAGCGGCTGAGTTGGAGGAATTACAGCAATGACCGAACGCAAATTCTGGCTGGCGCTCGCGGCGGTGTTCGTTGTGGGCGGCGTGATACAGCTGCCATGGGCACCGTCACGCTTCGGCGCGGCATTCTTCCTTGCGCTCGCCGTAGGCTGCGCGGGGATGTGGCTGATGCTGCACGGACGGGAAAAATACCGCGCCTGCCGCGTGCTGGCGGTCGTGGGGCGCGTGCTGTTCGCATTGTTTGTGGTGTCCTTCGTCGCTATTCAGGTGTTTGTCATTCAGTCCGGCATGCGAGCGGAACAAGCCGATACGCAGGCGGATTATTATATCGTGCTTGGTGCGCTGGTCAACCCGGATGGACAGCCGTCCGCAGCGCTCGCCGCACGGTGCGATACCGCCGCCGATCTGCTGGCTGCCAACCCGGACAGCAAAGCGGTGCTGTGCGGCGGACAGGGCGGCAATGAACCGTGCACCGAAGCGGATTCCATGTTTGCGTACCTGACCGAGCAAAAGGGCGTTGACCCTGCCCGTCTGCTGCGCGAGGATGCGTCCACCAACACGATCGAAAATCTGGCGAATGCGCGTGCGCTGATCGAGAACGCAGAAAAGCGCGATCACGAAAGCTACACGGCTGCGGTGGTGACGAGCGACTATCATTTGGCGCGCGCCAAAATGCTGATGCGCCGCGCGGGCTATGAAGAGGGGCTGGGCGTTCCCGCGCCGACACCCTATCCTGGGCAGTGGGTGGCGGTGCGTTGCCGGGAATACTGCTCGATCCTTGGATTGATGCTGACCGGCCGGTGGACGGCCTGAGGGGAAGGAGAAACGCATGTTTGAAAAAGTGAAGGGGCTGTGCCGGCGCATGGATGAGCTGGAAGCCCGTTTGTCCGAGCCGGGGCTGTATGATGATCCCGATCGTGCGGCGAAGCTGCTCAAGGAGCGCAATGAGCTCGAGCCGATCGTCACAACGTACCGCGCGTACGAACAGGCACGGCAGACCATTGTGGACGCGACCGGAATGCTGTCCGACCCGGATATGAAGGAGCTGGCGCAGGAGGAGCTGCACGCAGCCAAGGCTGAGGAAAAGCGGCTCGAAGAGGAACTGAAGATCCTGCTGCTGCCCAAAGACCCGAACGACGACAAAAATATTTTCGTGGAAATACGCGGCGGCGCGGGCGGCGAGGAAAGCGCGCTGTTTGCGGCGGATTTGTACCGCATGTACACGATGTATGCCGATAAACGCGGCTGGCAGACCGAAGTGATGAGTGCGTCCGAGACCGAACTCGGCGGCTATAAGGAAATTGTGTTCCGCGTGGCAGGTGATAAGGTGTATTCGCGGCTCAAGTTCGAGAGCGGTGTGCACCGTGTTCAGCGCGTGCCGGAGACCGAGAGCCAAGGCCGCGTGCACACCTCAACAACGACGGTTGCGGTACTGCCCGAAGCGGAAGAGGTGGACTTCTACCTTGATCCGAACGATCTGCGTATTGATACATTCCGTTCATCGGGCGCGGGCGGCCAGCATATCAATAAAACGTCCTCGGCGATCCGTGTGACCCATATCCCGACCGGTACGGTCGTGGAATGTCAGGACGAACGCAGCCAGCATAAGAACAAAGACAAAGCCCTGCGCGTGCTGCGCAGTCGTCTGTACGAAGCCGAGGTCGAAAAACAGCAGGCCGCTATTGCCGCTGACCGTAAAAGTCAGGTTGGTACGGGCGACCGTTCCGAACGCATCCGCACCTATAACTTCCCGGAAAACCGGGTGTCCGACCACCGCATCAAGCTGACGATCTACAAGCTCGACCAGTTTTTGAACGGTGACATGGATGAGGTGCTGGACGCACTGATCGCAGCGGACACGGCTGAAAAGATGAAAGCGCAAAGCGAAACCTGACCCCTCGAAAGGAGAAACTCTGCAATGAATGAACTTACTGCCCTGATGCAGTCTGCGCCGTGGATGGTGATTGGCGGCGCGCTGGTGGCCATCAATCTGATTCTGTTCGCGCTTAAAATCACCAAGCGGCTGATTCTGCTGGCGATCGGCGCGGCGCTGGTTGCAGTCGGTATTTATACTGGCGTGATCGACGCGCCCAATGTGCTTTTTGCCCTTTCACCAATGTTAATTGGATAAAATTCTCCACATGGAAGTGAAAAATAAGTGAAAACGATTATGCTTTCCCCACAAGAAGATGAAAGCGCAATAAAAACTGCTGCTGACCTGATTTTGCAGGGCGAAGTGGTGGGCATGCCCACGGAAACAGTCTATGGGCTTGCTGCTAACGCCTTAAATGGGGATGCGGTGGCGAAAATCTTCCGCGCAAAGGGCCGTCCGCAGGATAACCCGCTGATCGTGCATATCGCGGACTTTGAGCAGATCTACGATCTGTGTCCGGCCGTGCCGCCGCAGGCGAAGCTGCTCGCTGAGGCGTTCTGGCCCGGCCCGCTGACCATGATCGTGCCAAAGGGCGACTGCATTCCGAACGAAGTTTCGTGCGGGCTGGACACGGTCGGCATCCGTCTGCCGTCGCATCCGCTGGCGCGTGATTTGATTCGCGCAGCAGGCGTGCCACTGGCTGCGCCCTCCGCAAATACGTCCGGCCGCCCGTCTACCACGACGGCTGAGCATGTGCTGCGCGATATGGACGGCAAAATTGCTGCCATTCTGGATGGCGGGCCGTGCGGCGTGGGGGTGGAATCCACGGTCGTGACGCTGGCGCTCGACAAGCCGCGCTTGCTGCGGCCGGGCGGTATTACGCTTGAGCAGCTCAAAACCGTGCTGGGTGAGGTCGAAGTCGACCGCGCGCTGTTTGAAAAGATCGGGGACGATGTCAAAGTATCCGCGCCGGGCATGAAATACCGCCACTATGCGCCCAAGGCGCCGGTGACAGTGGTGCGCGGAGACCCACAAAAGACGGCAGACTATATTGCAGAACATATCAACGGCCCCACTGGCGTTCTATGCTTTGATGAATATCAAGATCGGTTCCCCACTTGCGCGGTGGAATGCTTCGGCTCGCAATCCGACCTTGCTGCGCAGGCGCGTGAGGTGTTCGACCGGCTGCGCGCGTTTGACGAGACGGACGTGCAGCAGATTTGGGCACAGTGTCCATCGGACGAGGGATTGGGTCTGGCGGTCGCCAATCGCATCAAAAAAGCCGCGGGCTTCCATGTGATTGAATTGGGCTGACTGCATAACCCGTAAAAGAAGGTGGAAAAATGAGAATCATCGGGCTGACCGGCGGCAGCGGCACGGGCAAGGGCACGTTTGCCGCGTTGCTGCGTGAAAAAGGCGCGGGCTGGGTAGATGCAGACGCGGTCTATCGCACGCTTTGTGCGGAAAATCGCGACATGCTCGCCGCGCTCGACGCGGCGTTCGGCGGGGTGCTGGATCAAAACGGTGCGCTCGACCGCCCCAAACTCGCCTCCATCGTGTTTGCCGACCCGGAAAAGCTGAAACAACTCAATGCGATCACCCTGCCATACATCCGCGCAGCATCGCTGGAGACTATGTGCGCGCAGGGCGATTGTCCATTTGTGCTGTACGATGCACCGACGTTGTTTGAGGTCGGTGCGGACGACCTGTGTGAGCGTATCATTGGTGTGCTGGCGGATACCGAGACGCGCGTTGCGCGCATCATGGCGCGCGATGGATTGGATGAGCCAGCCGCCCGTGCCCGTATTGGGGCACAGCCAGACGCGGAATTCTATCGTGCGCGGTGCGATTACATTGTGGAAAACAACGGCGGCATTGCCGATTTGCAGCGGCAGGCCGACGCGATTTTTGAAGATTTATGCAAAGGAGAATGAGCAATGACTTCTGAACAGCTTTTTTATGACAAAAAGCCGGGTTTTGACCGTCTGACCGGCAGCGATAAGCGCGGCATGCAGGCGTATGCCGAGGAATACAAAGCATTTCTGGACGAAGCCAAGACCGAGCGTGACGCAGTTGCGGAAATGGTGCGCATGGCAGAGGCCAAGGGCTTTCACGCGTGGAAGCGCGATGATATCCTCAAGGCGGGCGACAAGATCTATCGGATCAACCGGAATAAGGGCATCATGCTTGCCGTCATCGGCAAAAAGGACATTTCCGAGGGCGTGCGCCTGACCGCTGCCCATCTCGACGCACCGCGCGTCGATATCCGCACCGTGCCGCTCTATGAGGACGGCGGCATGGCATTTTTCAAGACGCATTACTATGGCGGTATCAAAAAGTACCAGTGGACGGCGATTCCGCTCGAGCTGCGCGGCGTGGTCTGCGTTTGCCATAACGGGCAGATGAAAACGGTAGAGGTGCGTGTGGGCGACAAGCCGGATGACCCGAAGTTCGTCATCACCGACCTGCTGCCGCATCTTGCGTCTGAGCAGATGACCAAAAAGGCGACCGAGGTCATCAAGGGCGAAGGCCTGAACGTGCTGATCGGCTCGGTGCCGAGCGAAACGGTGGACGAAAAGTGCAGCGAGAAGATCAAGCTCGCTATTATGGAGCACTTAAACCGCCAGTACGGCATGGTGGAAGCGGATTTCCTGTCGGCGGAGCTGTGTTGCGTGCCGGCGTTTAAGGCGTGTGATATCGGCTTTGACCGTTCGTTTGTTGGCTCGTATGGCCACGATGACCGCGTCTGCTCGTACACGGCGGCAACCGCGCTGCTCGACCTCAAGGCAACGCCCGCTCATACTTGCGTGTGTCTGCTGGTGGACAAGGAGGAGACCGGTTCGGACGGCGTGACGGGCATGCAGTCGCACGCATTCGACACCTTTATGGCTGACCTGTGCCGTGCGCAGGGTGCGCTGCTCGACGAGTGCTATGAGAACTCGGTCTGCCTGTCCGCTGACGTGTGCAACGCCTTTGACCCGAATTTCCCCGAGGTTTCGGAAAAGCGCAACGACGCCAAGGCAAACTGTGGCTTTGCGTTGGTCAAGTACACGGGTGCGCGTGGTAAATCCGGCACGTCGGACGCAACTGCGGAGCTGATGGCGCGCATCCGCTGCATTTTCGATAAGGCGGACGTGGTCTGGCAGACCGGCCAGCTCGGCAAGGTCGATCAGGGCGGCGGCGGCACGGTCGCGATGTATCTGGCAAACCGCAACATCGACACGGTGGACGCAGGCGTGCCTGTGCTTTCCATGCATGCACCGTTTGAGGTCATCGCAAAGCTGGACCTCTATATGGCGTATAAGGGCTTCGGTGCTTTCTATAAGGATTGATCTCTCAGCAAGTAACAATTTGGTGACAAAAAGGGCGGCTTTTGCCGCCCTTCATTACGTCTTTGTTACATTTTGCAGCCAAAGAGCCCAAGCTATGGTATCATAAGCTGAACCCTGAAGGATCATCTGACAGGAGGTTCCGAAGATGACATTCAAACAGGTGCTTTCGTACTTTCTGACCGGCGCGGCCGTGCTGTCTGTGACGACCACGACGCTGGCCGCGGAGGACCTGCTGCACGACAATGCGGACGGCGCTGCGGATGCGCAGGCGCAGGTGTCCCATGCGGAGCGGGTACGGACTTCGTACGATGTGTCCCAAGAGGACTGACAAAAAAGCAGCCGCTGTGCCCAGCACAGCGGCTGCTTTTTGCTCTTTTAACCCAAAACAGAAAATTCGATCTCTTCCAGCGGGTAGCCGTCCTCCAAGATCATGGGGGCGTGCAGGTTGTGATCGGCGAGCGCTTCAGGCAGATGCGCAAGGGTGAAATGCAGCTGACTGCCGCCGCCCTCACGCGGGGACAGCAGCAGACTGCCGCCGTGCAGCTGCGCGATGCGTTGGATGAGCGGCAAACCCAGTCCGGGCGGTGTGCCTTGTCGCGCAAGCGCAAGATACTCGTCGAGTGGGGCAGGCATCTGCCATCCGGATAGCAACGCTTCAAAACGTGCCGCATCCAGACCGGGACCACGGTCAGCAACTGTGGTGGTGAAAAATGCGCCGTCATCATACAGGCTCAGACAGATGTCACCGTCCGTCGGGGTGACATGCAGGGCGTTTGTCAGCAGGTTGTATAGTGCGGTGCGGATGAGCTGCGGCTCCACCAGCGCGATACAGGTTTCTTCCGCATGCACTGTAATGGGAACGGAACCATGGGCAGCAGCCTGTTCTGCTGCGTCGCGGCACAGCTCAGCCAGATCGCAATAATGCAGTTGCAGCTGTTCTGTCAACGGCGGGTCGTGCAGAAAATCCGAGTGCAGGAGCAGACGGTGCATCCGCAAGCACTGGCGACGCAGGTGCGCAGCCAGCACAGGATCGTCCACCTGTGCGGCGTCTGCCAGCAAAGCCCCCAGATATTGTGTGCCCTTGGCATGCAGCACGCGAAGCGTACCATCATAGGAGGCGCGATCGTCGCGCACAAAGGCCAGCAGTGCGCCGTCACGGTGTGGTAGGATCTCCAGACGGTATTCCAAACCGTCGAGCTCTTCATAAACCGTATGGGGTGTGTGAGACGCGATGCAGTCGCGCAGGGCGGCAGATGCCTGTTCACTGAGCAGCTGGTCGATGCGCTCGAGCGGGTGCAGTCCGGTCAGGCGCGCCGCAGCCTGATTGCCGTTTTCGATATGGAGCGTGGAAGAAACAGTGACGACCGCCGCATCGCGCAGGCCGGTACGGGCGAGCAGCTCACGCAGGGTTTTCTCGTCAATCTGGGAAAAGAAAATATCCGCCATCTCTATCCTCCAAAATATTTTTGTTTCTCTTTGCTGGGTATAAGGTTATGCGGTGGCTGAAATACTATATTTTGTGGGATGTGCTTATTATACCACCAGACGGGAAGGCATTGCAAAGAAAAATGTACAAAAAGCCTAGTTGTAATGACAAAAATTTCACAAATATTACACCTTGCGGCAGACGACCCGTTTAGTGTATAATAAAACCATCGACAGAGACTCATTAAAAACATTTTAGGAGGATACTGTAAATGGCTATCAAAGTTGGTATCAATGGCTTTGGCCGTATCGGCCGCATGGTTTTCCGCGCTGGTCTGAAGAACCCGAACATTGAGTTCGTAGCGGTAAACGACCCGTTCATGACCCCGGACTACATGGCATACATGCTCAAGTATGACACCATGCACGGTCGTTATGACGGCACCATCGAGTATGACGACAATTCTATCACTGTGGACGGCAAGAAGGTTCTGTTCCACGCTGAGATGGATCCGAAGAACATCCCGTGGGGCGCTGACGGCGTTGATTACGTTGTTGAGTCCACCGGCGTGTTCCTGACCAAGGAGAAGGCACAGGCGCACATCGACGGCGGCGCTAAGAAGGTTATCATGTCCGCTCCGTCCAAGGACGACACCCCGATGTTCGTTATGGGCGTTAACCAGGACACCTACACCAAGGACATGACCTTCGTTTCCAACGCTTCCTGCACCACCAACTGCCTGGCTCCGATCGCTAAGGTTCTGGACGAGGCATTTGGCATCACCGAAGGCCTGATGACCACCGTTCACTCCACCACCGGCACCCAGAAGACCGTTGACGGCCCGTCCAAGAAGGACTGGCGCGGCGGCCGTGCGGCTTCCGGCAACATCATCCCTTCTTCCACTGGCGCTGCTAAGGCAGTAGGCAAGGTTTACCCGAAGCTGAACGGCAAGCTGACCGGTATGTCCATGCGTGTTCCGACCCTGGACGTTTCCGTTGTTGACCTGACCTGCAACCTGGCTAAGCCGGCGACATACGACGAGATCTGCGCTGCAATGAAGAAGGCTTCCGAGACTCCGCTGTCTGAGGGCGGCCTGCAGGGCGTTCTGGGCTACACCGACGAGGACGTTGTTTCCTCCGACTTCCTGGGCGACGCTCGCACCTCTATCTTCGACGCCAAGGCTGGCATCCAGCTGACCGACACCTTCGTGAAGGTTGTTTCTTGGTACGACAACGAG
>NZ_CAWVCU010000083.1:0-9050 GCF_963927765.1 uncultured Agathobaculum sp.
GCTTCTTCCGTCTGACCGCTTTCGGCGATCAGAAGCGCACGCTCGAGGCGGCGGAGCGTCTGAAAAAGCTGCTTTCCAAGTAAAATCTAAGGGCTGTCCATGGGGACAGCCCTTTTTATCTGACAGGAGGAATGCGCATGGGAGTTTTGTTTACCAAGCGGTGCGTGCTATGCGGAGAGTTGCTGCCAGCCGCCGGCACAGGCAAAGCCATGCTGTGCTCTACCTGTGCGGCTGAGGTGCGGCAGCGCTACTGCTGCACCCAGACGCCGCATGTGACGGGTGCGGACGATGCCGCCGCAGCGCTGTACTACACCGGCAAGGTGCGCGACGCCATGCAGCGGTTCAAATTCCAGCACAAACAGCACTATGCAGACTGGTTTGCTGCGCAGATGCTGCCGCTGCTGACCGAACGACTGGACACATGGCAGCCCGACCTAATCACGTTCATGCCGATCGGCTGGCTGCGGGGACGCGAACGCGGCTATAACCAGGCTGAACTGCTGGCAAAAGCCGTGGCGGAACCGCTTGGCCTGCCCTGCCGGGCGACGCTGCGCAAGCGCGCGTTCACACCCAAGCAATCCGAGCAGAAGGATGCGGCCGCGCGCCAAAAGAACGCGGAGCGGGCGTTGCTGCCGCTGGCAAATGCCGAAGTGCGCGGCAAATCACTTGTGCTGGTGGATGATATTGTCACCACAGGCGCAACGGCAGCGTCAGCGGTCAGGCTGCTGCGCGAAATGGGCGCAGTGAAGGTTTATGTGCTGGCCGCAGCGCGCACGCTCGGTAAATAGAAAAACCGTCCCTTATGGGACGGTTTCTTCAATTTCATAATCATGAATATGCCATTCATGTACTCGTCCATAGCTGTCGGTCGCTTCAGCAATTAATTCTAAATCCTCAAAAGACTTGGGTACAGTCCAATCCGGTCGACCATAGGCGTAATATTGCCCATTCTCTTCATTGTACTCCACCAGACTTATCTCCTGGCTTTTGAGTTCCGTGTCGTCCTCCCGAAGAACCAATCTGCATTTTACCGGATAGGCGTAAAACCGATCAGACCATGCATTATAGAATCGATACTGAAGCTGTCCTCGAATCGTCGTGCTGCCGTTCTCTGATGTAATAGCACTGCCATCCATCAAGGCTTCTCCTTGCTCATCCATCCACTGATAACTAAACTCAAGCTGATATTCATTTGAAATCCCGCTCACTGTTTCCAGCAGTAGGTTACGCACATCTCTGTTTTCCCGGTTGGTCAGCGTCAGGTACACGGTAAATGCATCCCGCATTGGGATTTCTGTACTACCCACATACGAATTATTCTGTTCCAGAATCGCCGCGCATGTCCAGCTTTCGCCCGCACTTTGGATGGTAAACTTGGGGGTCTCGGTATCTGGGTTCAGTTCCTTCGGTCGCGCAGACAACGATAGCTTCAGTGTCGTCGAAACTGTCTTATTGGCATCATATTGCAGGTCATAAGTAATATCATGTTCGGACAAAGCATCCTCTTCCAGCGTGCTTTGCTGCACGGTACTTGCCGCCTCCTGCGGCTGCGCTTGCATTTGCAATGCGCGCAGTTGTTCCTCCAACGACTGTACCCGCGCCATGGCATAGATGTTGCCCAGTACACTTACCAGAATCAACAAGGCCAGTGCAATAATAAACCACTTTGTTTTTCTCGTCAGGACGGGCGCATAAGAGATTTTCAGCCCCTCTGCGGACAGCTTGACACCCTCCGGCGGTTTCTGCTGCTTGCCCGGCAGCGGTTCGTCCGGCCGCAGCAGCGTATCCACCGGAACACCGAACAGGCGGCTCAGTTCGACCAGATTATCCATCGTGGGCACAGCCTGATCGGCCTCCCACTTGCTCACCGCCTGCCGGGACAACCCCAGCTTTTCGCCCAGTGCTTCCTGACTGAAGCCTTTTTCGCGCCGAAGCGCTGCGATCTTCTCCCCTGTCGTCATATGAGGTCACCTGCCTTTCTGTGCCTTCAGTGTGCCTGAAATATCCTTGAAACGCTACCAACCCGGCGTTTCTTTTTGTCAACCAGCGGTTGCCTTGGGCTTTTCCGATGAAAAAAGCCCCGAAAGACGTCTCCTTCGGGGCTTCCTGCCGGTAAGTAACGCGGGTTTATTCGACGCCCTCGCCCTCACCATCGTTACGATTGTTGAACGCATATTCCGGGCACTTGGTCTTTGCCTCTTCCTCGGTTTCATAAGGGCACGCACGCACGCGACCCTCTGTCTCGGAAAATGCAACGCACATTTTATCATTTCCGGTAGCAAACCGGCGCCGGAACAAGCACCAAAGCTTCTTCATCGCACAACATCCTTTCCTGCCGATTGATAATATTCTAACAATAAATATTATAACGAACCTGATATCCCTTGTCAATCAGGTTCGTTATTTTTTTATCAAATTGTCTGCACCGCTTTATTCGCCGAAGAACTCCTCGTGAATCGCCTTGACGGCCTTCTCGCTGTCCTCTTCGTTAATCAGGACGGAAATCTTGATTTCCGAAGTGGAGATCATGCGGATATTGATGCCTGCCATCGCCAGCGCTTCAAACATCTTGGACGCAACACCTGCGGAGGATGCCATGCCCGCGCCAACAATAGATACCTTAGCGACCTTGGTATTGATCGAAACATCCTCATATCCGATCATTCCGGCATTGTCCTCCAGGATCTTACCGACGCGCTCTGCATCGTCCTCACGGATGGTAAAGGAAATGGACTTTTTATTGTCGCGGCCGACCGACTGAAGAATAATGTCGATATTGACATTATGCTTGGCCATGAGCGAAAATACCTTAAACGCCGTGCCCGGAGTATCCGCTACATTGATAATGGCTACACGCGCACAATTATTATCACGGGCAACACCCGATACATTCATTTTTTCCATGTGAGAACCCTCCTTGACTTTCGTACCCGGATTGCGGGTAAAGCTCGAAACGACCTCCAGGTCGACGTTGTATTTTTTCGCCATCTCAACCGAACGGTTGTGCAGAACCTGCGCACCGAGCGACGCCAGCTCCAGCATCTCATCATAGGTGATCGCATCCAGCTTGCGCGCATTGGGTACAATACGCGGGTCTGCGGTATATACGCCGTCAACATCGGTATAAATCTGGCACAGGTCAGCGCCCAACGTCGCCGCAATGGCAACAGCCGTCGTATCCGAGCCGCCACGGCCAAGGGTCGTCACATCGCCGAGCTTGTTGATGCCCTGGAAGCCCGCCACAATGCAGATCTTTCCGTTATCCAGCTCCGCCTGCAGACGGTCGCCCACAATGCGCTTGATGCGCGCATCCGAATAGTTGCTGTTGGTTTCCAAACCAATCTGCCAGCCGGTCAGCGAAACGACCGAAAAACCGAGCTTCTGGATCGCCATCGCCAGCAGCGACATCGAGATCATCTCGCCCGTGTTAAGCAGCACATCCATCTCACGCTTGGACGGATGCTCGTTCAGCTCCGCCGCCTTAGCGATCAAGTCATCGGTGGTATCCCCCTGCGCGGAGACCACAACAACCACCTTGTTGCCGGCCTGCGCAGTTTTGGTGACAATATCCGCAACATTTCTCAAGCGCTCGGTATCAGCTACCGAAGTGCCGCCGAACTTTTGCACAATAAGACTCATATTGTTTCCGTTTCCTCCTTATATAGCCTGCCGCAGACGCGGCCTCGCTCACATGCGTTTGACGGTCGCACCCACCTCATCGCAGCGCAGCTGCACAGCCTTCCAATGCGGATATTTTTCCGCACAGACCGCCTGCGCACGCGACAGATAGTCACGATCCCCCTTATATACCATCGCAACGATGGACGGGCCGGCGCCCGAAATAAACGCGCCCAGCGCGCCGAGTTCCTTCGCCTCGCGGACAATGTCCTCGCCGTTTTCGATCAGGCCAAAGCGGTACGGCTGGTGCAGGCAGTCCCCCGTTGCCACATCCAGATTTTCCAGCTTGCCGGTCGTCAAGCTGCCAGCCAGCAACGCTGCACGTGCCAGATTGTATACCGCGTCGTGATGCGCGATGGTTTTGGGCAGCGCCGCACGCGCTTTCTCGGTCGAAAGCTTGAAGTCCGGAATGAACACGATAAAATCAATCGCACCGTGCACCGGCACGCGCACATGATGTACATGGCCGTTTTCCAACAGCGCCACACAGAAGCCACCCAGAATAGCGGGCGTGGAATTATCCGGATGCCCCTCGATCGTGGCCGCAAGGTCGATAATAGCCTGCCGATCGAGCGGCTCACCCAGCAAAGCATTCGCCCCCATAATACCCGCAACCGTGCAGGCCGAGGACGAACCCAAACCACGCGTCTGCGGAATGGCACAATCCTCAATGATTTTCAGGCCGGAAAGCGGCTTTCCGCATTCATCATACACCCGTTTGGCACACTGATAGATCAGATTGCGCGCATCCTTCGGCACAAACTGACCGTTTTTATCCGAAATATCAATGTGATCGCTTTCGTCCATGTCGATCACATTATAAAGCTCCAGCGCAATGCCGATGCTGTCGTAGCCCGAGCCCATATTAGCACTCGTCGCCGGAACAGTCACACGAACCATTTTCTGTTATCCTCCTCTTACAGCATACGCATGGCGGCGCGCACTTCGCCACAAGCGTTCAGCTTTTCGATCTTCTCCTGCATATCCGCAGTGGACAGGCGGCGGGTCTTGACGACCACCACGCCGTCAACCGGCTCGGTCAGGCTTTCCACCGGCAGCAGTGCTTCCAGATCACGCGATGCGCCCTTGAAACGAACATACCACGCGCTTTGCAGCGTGTCAAGCGGACGCAGCAGATTTTTCGACCCATCTCCCCAGAAAATGCGGCGGCGATGGTCTGCATGCTCGATGCAGTCGAGCATATCTGCGACTACTGCCGAAGCAGTGGCAAGCTTGCCCGCACCCTTGCCGTAAAACATCACATCACCCGTGGCGTTGCCGTTGACCATGATGGCATTGAACACATCCTCTACCGAAGCCAGCGGGCTTTCCTTGTGGATCAAATGCGGCGCAACATAGGCATACGCCGTGCCGTCCTCACACCGTACCGTGCGGCCGAGCAGCTTGATCACGCAGCCCAGCTTATCGGCGTTTGCTACGTCCTCCAGCGTGATCTTCGTGATGCCTTCGCAGGATACCTGATCGGGATCGAACTTATCGCCAAAGGCCAGATCCGCCAAAATGCAGATTTTACGGCAGGCATCGTGACCCTCGATATCAGCCGTAGGGTCTTTTTCCGCATAGCCGTTGAGCTGTGCCTGCTTGAGCGCATCCTCAAAGGTGACACCGTTATGGATCATCTGAGTCAGGATGTAGTTGGTGGTGCCGTTAAGAATACCGCAGATCTCATTGAACTCGTTGGCGGCCAGACATTGCAGCATCGGGCGGATGATCGGGATACCGCCGCCGACCGATGCTTCAAACATATAGTTGACGCCCTTTTCCTCCGCGATCCGGAGCAGCTCCTCGCCACGGGTTGCGACCAACTCCTTATTCGAGGTGCACACGCTCTTGCCCGCCAGCAGGCAGCGGCGCGTGAACTCATAAGCAGCCCCCACGCCGCCCATGACCTCGGCCACGACCGTGACCTCCGGATCGTTTTCGATCACGGAAAAGTCCGAGACAAACTTATGCCCATACGGCAGCGCGGAAAAATCGCGCAAATCGAGCACATATTTGACTTCGACCGGCTCACCGACCACGCGCGCGATTTTTTCGGCGTTCATTTCAAACACCTCATACACGCCGGAGCCTACCGTACCGTGTCCCATGATTGCTGCTTTTATCATAACCCTGTTTCCTTTCTCTCGGTTCTATTTTTATTCAGATGCCAGAATTTCCACCTTGCTGACGCCCTCCATCTGTTCCGCACGGTGCATCAGTTCCTCAACCGAATATTTCATTTCTCCGGTACGGGCGGAAATGGTCACAGATGCTTGCCCGCGCATTGGAATCGACTGGTTGACCGTCAGCAAATTCGCACCCGAACGGGCCATCAACCCCAGAATGCTCGACAATACGCCCGGCTGATCGTGCAGCATAAAGTGGAAGGTTACGATCCGGTCGGTTGTCGCCTCGAAAAACGGACGCACACCATCCTTATATTTATAATACGCACTGCGTGACAGCCCGGCAATCTTTGCCGCCTCGCTTGCCGTCGCCGCTCTGCCCGAGGCAATCGCCTCATTTGCTTCGATCACACGCTGAAACACTTCCGGCAGCAGTGTTCGTTCGACCAGATAGTATTTTGGTTTTACCATGCGCTGTTTGTCCTCCCTAAAAAGACATGTGTCTTTCTCACGCTTTCCTATCATACCATAAGCGAGCGCTAAGTGCAAGGGAATAACTGATAAATTTCCCGATTTTCCTCACATACTTTTGTCATATATGACAAAGCGGTTATCCTTTTCTGGTCAAATCGCATATGGCTTTCTTTGCACCCATATGATATACTATATAGAATTGTGAAAAAGAAACCGGAGATTGAAACAATGCATCAGAAAAGTGTGAATGGTACCTTTACTTCAAAAGTCGGCTTCGTGCTGGCGGCGGTCGGCTCTGCGGTTGGCATGGGCAACATCTGGATGTTTCCTTATCGCACCGGACAATATGGCGGCGCGGCCTTTCTCATCCCGTACCTGCTGTTTGTCGCACTGTTCGGCTATGTCGGCCTGTCGGGCGAATTTGCTTTCGGCCGCCTGACCGGAACCGGCCCAATCGGCTCTTACGAATATGCGATGAAAACGCGCGGCAAAAAAGGCGGCGCGATTCTGGGCGCAATTCCGCTGTTTGGTTCGCTCGGCATCGCCATCGGCTATTCGATCATCGTCGGCTGGGTAGTCCGGTGCGCGTTTGGCGCGCTGACCGGTACGCTCATGACCACTGAACCGGAAACCTATTTCGCGCAGATGAGCGCAGCGCCCTTGTCGAGTGTGCCGTGGCATGTGATCGTTGTCGTGATCACGGTTGCTATCCTAATTTTCGGCGTTTCAGGCGGCATTGAAAAGATCAATAAAGTGATGATGCCCGCGTTCTTTATCCTGTTCCTGATTATCGCGATACGCGTGCTCTTTTTGCCGGGTGCGCTGGAGGGCTACAAGTACCTGCTCGTGCCGCAGTGGGAATCCCTGCTCAATCCTAGTACCTGGATCATGGCGATGGGACAAGCATTCTTCTCGCTGTCGGTAACTGGCTCAGGTATGATTATTTACGGCTCCTATCTCTCCAAAAAAGAGGACGTTGTCCATTCTTCCTGTATGACCGCCGTGCTGGACACCTGTGCGGCGATGCTTGCCGGCTTCGCCGTTATCCCCTCGGTATTTGCCTTTGGTCTGGACCCGGCATCCGGCCCCAAGCTGCTGTTCATCACGCTGCCGCGTGTGTTCCAACAGATGCCGCTCGGACGGCTGTTTGCCTTCCTGTTCTTCATTTCTGTGCTGTTTGCCGGTATCACTTCGCTGGCGAACATGCTCGAAGCAGTATCTGAAGCGGCACAGACCCGCCTCAAGCTGAACCGCAAAGCCGCGGTTGTGCTGGCTGGTGCGGCAACGCTTGCCGTTGGCCTGTTTATTGAACAGGAATCCCTGATGGGCCGCTGGATGGATATTATCACAATCTATGTCGTGCCGATCGGCGCGATTTTGGGCGCAGTAATGATCTACTGGGTGCTCGGCGTTAAGAACATCAAGAAAGAGCTGATGGAAGGCCGCGATAAGCCGCTCAGCCCTGCTTACGACTTCCTCGCCAAATATGTCTATGTCTTTCTCGCCGCGCTGGTTGTGATATGCAGCTTTGTCATTCCCGGCGGCATCGGCTAAGTAAAAAGCACAAAGGAGCGGCTTGACCGCTCCTTTTTCTTTCGCTCCCACGCGCAAAACAAAATCCCACGGTTTCCCGTGGGATTTTTTGCTTGCAGAAATCAGTCCTGCTTCTGCGAATCCTCAGACGCGGTCTTTTCTTCCTCGTTTGACTCGTGTGCGTCGGTGGCTTCAGCCACGCTTTCCGGCGCCTTGCCAACCTTCGCATCCAATTCTTCCTTCAGTTCGGTCATCAAATCCTCGCCGACTACCTTATCCGGTACGACCTCGCCATTGAATACTTTGACGAAGGTCTCGCCGTCCATGGTTTCGTTGCGGATCAGATACTCCGCTACGTTGGTCATCTGCTCCAGATGCTCGCTCAGCAGCTTCTTGCAGGCGCGATACGCCTCTTCGATGATGCGATGAATCTCATCGTCGATCTCTGCTGCCTTGACCTCGGAATAGCCCTTACCCGCTGCAAAGTCGCGGCCCAGGAAGATTTCTCCGCTGTCCGAACCGTAATCGATCGGGCCAAGCTTCTCGCTCATACCGTAGCTGGTGACCATCGCACGCGCCATCTGGGTTGCCTGCTTGATATCACCATATGCGCCAGTCGAGATATCCTCCATCGTCAGCTGCTCGGCTACACGGCCGCCCAGACAAACGATGATATATTCTTCCATATATTTCTTAGTGCGATATGCCTGATCCTCCTCCGGCAGCGGCATGGTAAAGCCGCCCGCACCGGAAGAACGCGGAATGATCGTAACGTGATGCACAGGGTCCTGCGTCGGCAGCACATGGAAGCAGATCGCATGACCAGCTTCATGGTACGCCGTCAGACGCTTATCCTTATCGGTGATGATGTGGCTCTTCTTTTCGACGCCCATAACCACCTTGAGCAGGGATTCTTCAATTTCTTCCTGCGAAATCAGCTTCTTATTGCGGCGCGCTGCCAACAGCGCTGCCTCGTTGAGCAGGTTTTCCAGATCCGCGCCGGTGAAGCCCGCCGTGGTCTTAGCGATATCCGCGAACTTAACATCCGGATCGAACTGCTTGTTGCGCGCATGCACCTTGAGGATCGCTTCGCGGCCCTTGACATCCGGTGCGCCGACATAAACCTGACGGTCAAAACGGCCCGGACGCAGCAGCGCGTTATCCAGAATATCCTTACGGTTGGTTGCAGCGATGACGATGACACCCTCGTTTGCGCCGAAGCCGTCCATCTCGACA